>NZ_JXYF01000010.1:0-158518 GCF_000967735.1 Paracoccus sp. S4493 | reverse complement strand
CGGCCAGATCGGCGGGCAGGGCGCTTTCCTGGGCCAGGGGATGATGGATCATCGCCACGATGGGCGCGCGGATCGCGGCCACCCCCTGCGGGTCCAGCGCGCCAAAGGCCAGCCCGTCGATGATCACCGGCCGATCCGCGGGCAGCGCCTGCAGCGCGTCCAGCGCCTGGCGCATGTCGCTGTCGGACGGGGTTGGAAAGCTGTCGGGCAGGGCCAGGACATCGACATGCCGGCCCTGGTCGCGCAGCCCCCGCACCATCCGGTGGTCGTAGATGTAGCCGCCGGTCAGGGTGGTGATGTCGCCCGGCAGGGCAAAGGTCAGGGTCTTTGGGTCGGTCACGGGTCTGCCTGTATGGCTGCGGGGGCGGGACGGTTGACGCGGCGCTGCGCCAGCAGGACCAGCAGCCCCGGCAGGGTGCTGGCCAGAAACATCAGGCCGAAGGCCAGACTGGCGGCAAGCCCCGCCTGCGCGGTGGCGCCGATCAGGGGGAACAGCCCGGCGGCCGCACCCTCGCGCAGACCCCACCCGCTGACGGTCAGCGGCAGGATCATGGTCAGCAGGATCAGCGGCACAAGAACGGCGGTCTCGAGCGGGGACATCATCGTGCCGGTGGCCGCGGCGCAGAAGGCAAAGGCCGCAAGGTTGGCCCCGGTGATCGCCAGGTTCAGCGCCACCTGACGCGGCAGGGCGCCCGGCGCCAGCAGCGTGACGCGCAACGCGCCCCGCAGATCGCGTGCGGCGGTGCCTGCGCGCCCAGGCAGCTGTCCAGCACCGCCGATGGCCAGCATCGCGATCAGCGCGACGCTCAGCAACGCGCCGATCAGGCCCATGACCCAGGACGGCAGTGTCAGCCCGCCCGGCATCAGCGTCACGGTCAGCGCGCCCGCCGCCAGCACCAGGAACAGCGCGACCTGGCCCGCCAGGCGCTCGATCGCGACGGCGGCACCGGCGCGGCGCAGGCCAGCCTGATGACGCGCACGGACCGCGCGGCCGGCATCGCCCACTACACCGCCGGGCAGCGACTGGTTGACGACCTGCGCCAGGTAATATTCTCCGATGGCCCGGGTCAGGGGGATGGTCTGGCCAAGCTGCCGCGCCGTCAGCCGCCAGCGCATTGCCGACAGCACCGTCTGTGCCGTCAGGGCCAGCGCGGCGGCCGTCAGCCCCAGCGGATCGGCACGAACAAGCAGGTGCAGCGCCTGCCGGCCGTCCAGGCCGAACCACAGAAGTGCCATCACCGCCAAGGCGACCAGGATTTGAAGACTGCGTGTCACGTTCATGCAGGAGGCACGTCCAGGGACCCGGAAAAGTTGCGCATGAAGCGGTCACGAAGTGCTTCCATCGGCATCGCCGGGCTGCCCGGTTCCGGGACCAGCCCCCGCGTCAGGCCCCAACCGTCGGTCCGCGCGACCAGATCGGGCGGGCCGATGACGTGGATCGGAACCTCTCGGCGGTCGTCCAGGCCGATGGTGGTGGCGGCCTGGTGATCGCCGACCAGGATTATCAGGGGCGCGTCCTCTTCTTGCCGCGCGGCATAGTCCAGCACCGCCTGCAGCGTATAGTCGATCGTGTCCCGATACTGGGCCCGCACCCGGTCGCGGTCGCGCCAGACGACGTTCGGCGGATCGCCCGCTTGCGCCATTGCGTCGAATTCGGTGCCGTCGCCCAGATCCTCCCAGGGCAGCATTTCGGGGACCGGGGTCCAGGGCGCGTGGGACGAGATCAGGGCGATCTGGGCGAACAGGCGGCGCGGGTCGCTGCCGTCGCGCAACAGGCGGTCGGTGGCGGCCAGCGTGAACTGATCAGGCATGGTGACCCAGTTGAACGGCTGCCCGCGATAGCCCAGGTCGGGCGCGGCCAGGATCCGCTGGAAGCCCATCGTCGACGCCTCGGGCCAGGGACGAACGATGGCGGGCATCACGGCCGCAGTGCGGAACCCGGCATCGGCGGCGTGGTGGAACAGCGTGCGGCGCCCGCTGGCGATGGCCGCCTGATAGCGCGTCTGGTCATTGACCCACAGCCCGTTGGCCAGCGTCGCATGCGCCAGCCAGCTTTGTCCGCCATGCGTCGGCGACGTCAGGAACCCCGATGCCATGGCCAATCCGCGATCCTGCAGCACCTGTTGTCCATGGCGCAGCCGGGGCAGGTGCGTGTCGGCAAAGAAGGGCGTGTCAAAGCTGGTGCGGCCATAGCTTTCCAGAAAGATCACCAGAACGTCGCGGTCGATCAGCGCCAGCGGATCCTGCAGCCCGGCCAGCGTGTCCTGGCGCGCCTGTTCGTTGAACTGGCGCAGCTCTGTCACGGTGCGTGCCGACAGCTGCGCGCGGTCGATGGCGTAGGCGGCCGTGGGGGGCGGCGTTAACGCCAGCAGCGCGATCCCCGCGACAGAGGCCGCCAGTCCGGCGATCCGCATCCAAGCGGCGCGCGGGCCCTGGCGCATCAGCACGCCCATCGCCCACCATGTGCCCGCAACGATAAGCAACGTGGCCAGAAGCGCGGCCAGAACCGCACCCGCCGCCTGCCAGGGGCCCAGGCTGCCGGCGATCAGCCGGACGGATGCATCGATCAGGGGCAGGTCCGCAACCGGGTTGAACCTGCGGCCCAGGCTTTCCAGCATTGCCAGGTCCGCGACCTTCAGCACGGTGACCAGCGTCAGGGCCAGGGTCGCCGCCACGCGCAGCAGCCGCCCCGCGACCGTCCGGCCCGCGGCCAGCGCCAGCAGGATCAGCACCGCCAGTTCCGGCGCCGGGCGTGCCAGCGCGGCCCAGGCTAGCTGATCGGGATGCGCGGGCAGCGCCAGCAGGACGTGCAGCAGCAGGATGGCGGCAAGGACCGACAAGGGCCGGGGGGTCACCGATGGCCCCGCAACCACAGCACGTCGCGGCCAAAGGACCAGATCAGCGCCGCTGCCGCGATCCGCGCCAGGGTGATCGCCAGATCGTCCGACAGGACCGGCACCTGAAGCGCGATCAGCGTCGCAAGCTGCAGCACGCAGACGGCCTTGCGGGCATAGCTGACCGGCAGCGGCGCCATGATCCACGGCCAGACCAGCCCCGCCCCGATGAATAGATAGCGTATGACGCCAAGGGCCAGGATCTCTGGTCCGACGGGGCTGCCGGCCAGGGCGTGCAGCGCCAGGATCAGGGCCAGCGCGGCGTCGACCTCCATATCGAAGCGGGCGCCGAAATCGGAACACAGCCCGCTGCGCCGCGCCAGCCAGCCATCCACCCCGTCCAGCGTCAGTGATATGGTCGCGATCGCCGCCACTGCCCAGCCCGCCGCGACCCCGCCGACCAGGGGCGCGATCAACGCCGTCGTCAGCGCCATCCGCATCAGCGTCACCGCGTTGCACGACCCCAGCCTGGCATGCGGATAATGCCTGCGCATCGCAACGCAGACCAGCGCGGCCCCCGCCAGATAGACGACGCCCGCGACCAGGGCACCCGTGCCCTGGCCCAGGACCATCACGCCGATGCCCAGGTTCAGGGCCAGCCCCGCGGGAATGGCCAGGATCAACCCCTCGGGCAGGCGGCGGCCTGCGGCGGGGGCCGGTCTGACGGTGGGATCGGCAAGGTCAGGGCGGGAAATCTGCATCGGGTGAACATATGACAGGGGCATGACGCGTCAAGCTGACTTCTGAACAGGCTTGCCTCAGCACGATACCGGGCTATCCTGTCGCGACAGGAGGGCTGCGCCATGGATCATCGACCCGCAGGCTATGGCACTACGGCGCGGATGCTGCACTGGCTGGTCGCGGCGCTGATCCTGGCGATGATCCCCGTGGGTCTGCTGATGGTGCAGGACGGGCTGGACCGCGGCCTGGGCGACGCGCTGTACCTGTTTCACAAGAACGTGGGCAGCCTGCTGATCGTCATCATCGCGCTGCGGCTGGTCTGGCGGCTGACGCATCCGCCCGCGCCGCTGCCCGCGACCATGTCAGACTGGCAGCAGCGGGTGGCGGGGTTGTCTCATCTGGCGCTGTACGGGCTGATGATCGTGATGCCGCTGTCGGGTTACGTCCGCGTGCGCGCGGGCGGCTTTCCGATCGAGGGGCTGGATGCGCTTGGAATGCCGACGCTGGTCCCCCGGTCAAAGCCCCTGGCCGACGCCGCCAGCAGCCTGCACGAACTGGCGGCCTGGGCGCTGATGGCGGTGTTGGCCCTGCATGTCGGCGCGGCGCTGCACCATGCGCTGATCCGGCGCGACGGGGTCTGGGCACGGATGTGGCCGCCGCGGGCGCGCTGAGCCCTCGACAGGACCGTCCGGTTTGGATATGGCCATGCGGCGCGAATGACGGGGACCGTCGGGTCGCACCGGATTATCAAATATTGATCACAGGCGGTTGAACGAAAGGTCCTGTCGCGGCGTTCGACGGTGACGTCGAAAATGCCGCCGACCAGGAGAGATCGTGACCAAGACCCAAGACCTGACGATTCTGGTCGTCATCGCAGCGGCCCTTGCCGGCGTGTTTACCCTCGATCTGATGGTGCCGTTGGGGACGGCGGTCTGGCTGATCTATATCCTGCCGTTGAGCCTTGCGGTCTTCGCGCGTTGGCCCGCTCTGCCGGTCGCCACGGCCGTGCTGGTCTGCGTGGCGATGGCGCTGGCGTTCCAGAAGGACAACACCGGCATCGATCCGACCGTGGCGGCCGTGAACCGCGGCTTGGCCGGGATCGTGTATCTGTGCCTGGGATTTCTGGGGCGAAGGCTGATCGTCACCCGCGGCAAGCTGCTGGACACCGACTGGATCACCGGCACCCAGGTCGCGGTGTCCCGTGCCGTGCAAGGCGACCTGACCGCGGAAAAGCTGGCCCGCCAGGTCCTGCAGGTGCTGGCCGACCGGATCGGCGCGCGGGCCGCCGTCGCCTATGCCCGTAATGGACATGGCCACCTGCGGCTGGCGCAATGGGGCACCGACGGTGACGCCCTGGCGGAACGCGTGGCGGATGACGAAGGCCATCTGGGCCGCGCCGTCACCGAAGGTCGCATCCTGCAGATGTCCCTGGCGCCGGACCAGGCGCTGGGCTGGGCGACGGGACTGGCGCGGGGGCGCACGGCGCATGCGCTGATCGTGCCGATGCGGGACGGGCAGCTGATCAACGGCGTGCTGGAGTTCGGGCTGGATGCCGCCCCGCCGCCTCGCGTGATCGACCTGTTCGAGCGTATCGGAGACAAGCTGGGCATTGGGCTGCGGTCCGCCCAGTACCGCCAGCAGCTGCAGGAGTTGCTGGAGGAGACCCGCCGTCAGGCCGAGGAGCTGCGCGCCCATACCGAGGAGCTTGCGGCGTCCAACGAGGAGCTGGAGGAGCAGACCCGCGCCCTGCAGGACAGCCAGCGCCGGTTGGAGGCTCAGCAATCAGAGCTGGAAGAACAGAACGCCCAGCTTGAAAGCCAGACCCAGGAACTGGAGGAACAGCGCGATGCGCTGGCCCGGTCGCGCCGGATGCTGGAGGATCAGGCGCAGGAGCTGGCGCAGGAGAGCCGCTACAAGTCCGAATTCGTCGCCAACATGTCGCACGAGCTGCGCACGCCGCTGAACGCGTTGCTGATCATGTCGCGGCTGCTGTCGGACAACCGCGGCCGCAACCTGTCCGAGGAGCAGGTCCGCTGGGCCGAAACGATCGAGGCATCGGGCAAGGATCTGCTGGCGCTGATCAACGACATCCTGGACCTGTCCAAGATCGAATCCGGCAAGATGGACGTGTCGCGCGACACGGTCGAGCCGCAGGCGCTGGCCGACAAGCTGGTGCGCGCCTTCGAGGCGCAGGCCCGCGACAAGGGGCTGACCCTGTCGGCGCAGGTCGATCCCAAGGTCGCGGCGTTCTCCTCCGACCGGCAGCGTCTGGAACAGGTGCTGCGGAACTTCATCTCGAACGCGCTGAAATTCACCGAACGGGGGCAGGTGGTGCTGCATATTTCCCCGGCGGCGCAGGGGATCGCGCTGTCGGTGCAGGACAGCGGCATCGGCATCGACGCGAGCCAACAGGAGACCGTGTTCGAGGCGTTCCGGCAAGCGGACGGCACGATCTCCCGCCGCTTTGGCGGAACGGGGCTGGGCCTGTCGATCTGCCGCGAATTGGCCGATCTGCTGGGCGGGCGCATCACGCTGACCAGCGCGCCCGGCAAGGGCAGCACCTTCACGCTGATCCTGCCCGCGGCCCCGGCGCTGCAATCGCCGGCACCTGCGCGGCGGTCCTTGCCCGCGCCCACGATGCCCGAACCCGCGCCGATGATGCTGGACGCCCTGCCGGGGGTCGAGGACGACCGCGCGGACATCGGTGCCGGCGACCGGGTGATGCTGGTGGTCGAGGACGATCCGGCATTCGCCCGCATCCTGTACGGTCTGGCGCAGGAGCTGGGCTTCCGCTGCGTCTGCGTGGGCAGGGCGGATGACGCGGTGCGTGCGGCGCGCCATTTCCTGCCGCAGGCGATCGTGATGGATGTGGGCCTGCCCGACCATTCGGGCCTGTCCGCGCTGGACCGGCTGAAGCGCGACACGACCACGCGCCATATCCCGGTGCACATGGTCTCGGCCGACGATTACACCAAGGAGGCGCTGGCCCAGGGCGCCATCAGCTATATGATGAAACCGGTGCGGCGCGACGATTTGGCCACGGCGATCCGCAACCTGGAGACCCGCCTGGAACAGCGCCTGCGCCGCGTGCTGATCGTCGAGGACGATCCCGCGCAGATGCTGGGGCTCAAAGCGCTGCTGACCAGCGACGGGGTCGAGACGGTGGGCGCCGGTACCGCCGCCGAGGCACTGCAGATCTGCCGCAGCCAGACGGTCGACTGTATCGTCCTGGACATGACGCTGCCGGATGCATCGGGGTTTGAGGTGCTGGAGCAGCTGGACGGGGACGGAACGGCGTCCTTTCCGCCGGTCATCGTCTATACTGCGCGCGCCCTGTCCGAGGCCGAGGAGCAGCGCCTGCGCCGCTATTCGAAATCGATCATCATCAAGGGCGCCAAGTCGCCTGAACGCCTGATCAACGAGGTCACGCTGTTCCTGCATCAGGTCGTCTCCGACCTGCCCCAGAAACAGCGCGACATGCTGGCCGCGTCGCTGAACCGCGATGCGCAGCTGGAGGGGCGCCGCATCCTGGTGGTCGAGGACGACATCCGCAACGTCTATGCCCTGACCGGCGTGTTCGAGCCGCATGGCGCGACCGTGCAGATTGCCCGGAACGGCCGCGAGGCGCTGGAGGCCCTGGGCCGCATCAACGACGGTGCCGCGCCCAAGATCGACCTGGTGCTGATGGACGTGATGATGCCCGAGATGGACGGCCTGACCGCCACGCGCGAGATTCGCAAGATCGACCGCTGGAAGGGCTTGCCCATCATCATGCTGACCGCCAAGGCGATGGCCGAGGATCAGAACCAGTGCCTGGCGGCGGGGGCGAACGATTATCTGCCCAAGCCCCTGGATGTCGACAAGCTACTGTCGCTGACTCGGGTCTGGATGCCGCGATGAGCGTCGATCCCGTCCCCCTGCGCGCGGCCGACGCGATCGAGCTGGACCTGTTCCTGGAGGCGCTGAACCGGCGCCACCATTACGACTTCAGGTCCTATTCGCGCGCATCGCTGGCCCGTCGCGCCGAACTGGCGCGCGAAAGGCTTGGATGCGCGACCCTGTCCGAGGTGCAGGGCCGCCTGCTGCACGATCCCGCGGTTCTGCCCGACATCATCGACGCGATGACCGTGCAGGTCAGCGAGCTGTTTCGCGATCCGGCCTATTACCTGGCGCTGCGCCGCGAGGTGATCCCGCATCTGCGGACATTCCCCTCGCTCAAGGTCTGGGTGGCGGGCTGTGCCGATGGCGAGGAGCTGTATTCGCTGGCAATCCTGTTCCGCGAGGAGGGGCTGTTCGACCGCACGATGTTCTATGCGACCGAAATCAACCGCCGCGCCCTGGCCCGGGCCGAGGCCGGCATCTATGACATCGATCGCCTGCCGGTCTTCTCGCAGAACTATCAGCGGGCGGGGGGGCTGGGGTCGCTGTCGGATTACTATACCGCCGCCTATGGGCGCGCGGCCTTTGACCGGGGCCTGCGGTCGCGCACGGTGTTCACCGAGCACAACCTGGCCACCGACCAGGTCTTTTCCGAGGTCCAGCTGGTGTCGTGCCGGAACGTGCTGATCTATTTCGACGGGACGCTGCAGGACCGCGCCGTGGGCCTGTTCGCCGAGGCGCTGGCGCGGGGCGGCTTCCTTGGCCTCGGCTCTCACGAGACGTTGCGCTTTTCCACCCATGCCGCGTCCTTCGCGGCCTTTGCCGAACCGGACCGGATCTGGCGCCGGAATGCCGACCAGGAGACTGTTCATGCCCGATAGACCCATCCGTTTCCTGATCGTCGACGACATCGCGGAAAACATCATGGCCCTGGAGGCGCTGCTGCGGCGCGACGGGCTGGTGGTCGACACCGCGCGGTCCGCGACCGAGGCGCTGGAACTGATGCTGCAGCACGATTACGCGCTGGCCTTCCTGGACGTGCAGATGCCCGGCACCGACGGCTATGAGCTGGCGGAACTGATGCGGTCCACCGAACGCACCCGCGGCGTGCCCATCATCTTTGTCACCGCCGCCGAGATGGACGAGGCCCGCCGGTTCCGCGGGTACGAGGCGGGGGCGGTCGACTATATCTTCAAGCCCATCGACCCGGTGGTGCTGAAATCCAAGGCCGAGGTGTTCTTCCGCATCGGCCGCCAGGCCAAGGACCTGCAGCGCCAGCGCGACGAGATGCAGGACATCGCGCTGCACCGCGACCGCGCGATGGCGCAGCTGAAGGCCCATGCCGACAATTCGCCGCTGGCCTTCGTCACGCTGGACCGGAACCTGTGCGTGCGCAGCTGGTCCAAGGGGGCCGAACGCATGTTCGGGCGGCCCGCGGGCGACATGCTGGGCATGACCGCCACCGCGGCGGGCTGGCTGGACGAACAGGGGGCCGCGCTGCTGACCGGCTGGCTGGACAGCCAGCAGGACGGCGTGCCGCGCTTCTCGGCCGAGATCAGCCTGGATCACGCCGATATCGGGCCGATCTGCTGCGAGGTCTATGGATCGGTCCTGTCCGAGGGTCTGAACCGCCAGTCGCTGTCGCTGCAGGTCCAGGACATCACCGAACGAAAGCAGTCCGAGGAGGTCCGCGCGCTGCTGATCGGAGAGCTGAACCACCGCATCAAGAACACCCTGGCAAACGTCCAGGCCATCGCCCGCCAAAGCCTGCGCCAATCCGGCAGCCTGCCTGAATTCGAGACCAGCTTTGGCGGGCGCCTGCAGGCGCTGGCCCGCGCCCATTCGATCCTGTCGGATGCGACCTGGGCCAGCGCACCGCTGGATCAGCTGATCGACGACCAGATCAGTTCGGGCACGCTGGACGGCGACCGGCTGCGCCGCGACGGCCCGCCGGTGGAACTGGCCCCCGACACCATGCTGCGCCTTGCGCTGACGCTGCACGAATTGGGCACGAATGCGGCGAAATACGGAGCGTTGTCGGTTCCGGGCGGGATCGTGCACATCGCTTGGCGCCTTGAGGGGCAGCGCCTAGTCCTGATTTGGCGCGAGACGGGCGGCCCGGCGGTCACCGCGCCGTCGCGCATGGGCTTCGGCATGACGCTGATCGGGGCGGCCGGGGGCGGCGATGCGGCCGCGGTCAGCGCCGACTGGAACCCCGACGGGGTCGTCTGGACCATCCGTCTGACCGACGGCGTGACCCGGCTGGCGGGCCAGGCCGCCGCCGCCGAGGCGCTGGTCGGCCAACCCGTCATCCGCGCATCGACGCTGGAGGGCGCGCGCGTCCTGCTGGTCGAGGACGAGCCGCTGGTCGCGCTGGACCTGCGCTATGAACTGGAGGATGCCGGGGCCACCGTCACCGGCGTCGCCCGCAGCGTCCCCGAGGCGATGGCCGCCGCCCGGAACGGGCCCATCGACCTGGCCCTGCTGGACGGCAACCTGAAGGGAGAGCCGGTGGACGAGGTCGCGGCCCTTTTCGACAGCCTGTCGGTGCCGTTCTGCTTCGTGTCGGGCTATGGCCGCGAGAACCTGCCGCAGGGGTTCGACCATGCGCCGCTGATCGAAAAGCCGTTCCGCCCCGACACGCTGCGCACGATCCTGACCGCGCTTCTGGCGCGCGGGGTGCCGGACGCCGCGGAATAAGGACGCCGTCCTGCCCGATGCGCGTCCCGACCGCTGCGGTCCGTGCGCATCGGCTGGGGCAGGGCCTGCGTTCCGGCAGGCTGCGCGGCGCGCGAACGGCCGTTCCGGGCGGGATCACGGTGCGGCTGTGGCACGGCTTGCGCCCGGCGGCCGTTTCGGGCAGGACCGCGCCCTGACTTTTGGCAAGCATGCAGGATGCAGATGACCGGCGCGGCGATAACCTTCGAAGGGCTGGGCAAGTCCTTTCCCAAGGCGGGCGGCCAGGTGACGGCGCTGGCCGACATCACCCTGTCGGTCCCTGAGGGCAGCATCACCGGCATCATCGGCCGGTCCGGCGCGGGCAAATCCACGTTGCTGCGCATGGTGAACGGGCTAGAGCGGCCGACGACGGGCCGCGTCACGGTCTCGGGCCGCGACGTGGGCACCGCCACCGGGTCCGCGCTGCGCGCGATCCGGCGCGATGTCGGCATGATCTTCCAGCACTTCAACCTGCTGGCCTCGCGCACGGTGCGGGGCAACATCGCCCTGCCGCTGGAGGTCGCGGGCACGCCGCGCGGCCAGATCCGCGCCCGCGTCGACCAGCTGATCGAGCAGGTGGGCTTGGGCACGCTGGCCGACCGCTATCCTGCGGAACTGTCAGGCGGGCAGAAGCAGCGCGTGGGCATCGCGCGCGCCCTGGCCACCGGCCCCAAGGTCCTCCTGTCGGACGAGGCGACCAGTGCGCTGGACCCAGAGACCACGCAGACCGTCCTGGACCTGCTGGCGCAGATCAACCGCGACCTGGGCGTCAGCGTCCTGCTGATCACGCATGAGATGGCCGTGCTGCGCGACATCGCCAGCCACATGGCGGTGATCGAGGCGGGGCGCATCGTCGAGGCCGGTCCGACCTACGACATCTTTGCCCGCCCCCAGCACCCGACCACCCGGCGCTTCCTGTCCGGTGTCACGGGCGCCACGCTGCCGGCCTTCGTCGCGGCGCGGCTGCAGACCGATCCGCCGGGCGACCAGGTGATCCGCGTGACCTTTGCCGGCACGCATGCGACCGACCCGATGCTGGCGCGGCTGGCGACCGATCTGGGCATCAGCGCCAACATCCTGGGCGGCACCATCGAGGAGATCGGCACGCGCCCCTTCGGCAACCTGCTGATCTCGGTCCCCCAGGACCGGGGCGATCAGGCCCGCGCCTTCCTTGAGCAACACGGTCTGACCACGGAGGTGCTGGGCCATGTCCGCTAACCTGATCCCGATCCTGTGGGACGCGACGCTGCAGACGCTCTACATGGTCGCCATCTCGGCCATTCTGGGGACGTTGGGCGGGCTGCCTCTGGGCGTGTTCCTGGCCTGCTCTCAGCGGGGGGAACTGCTGTCGGCGCCGTGGATCAACAAGGTGCTGGGGCTGGTGGTGAACGCCACGCGTTCGGTCCCGTTCATCATCCTGGTCGTGGCGATCATCCCCTTCACCCGCGCCGTGGTCGGCACGTCGATCGGCACGGACGCGGCCATCGTCCCGCTGACCCTGGCCGCCATCCCCTTCATCGCGCGGCTGGTGGAAAACGCCATCCGCGAGGTCGATGCCGGCCTTATCGAGGCCGCGCGCGCCATGGGTGCGACGCCGTTTCAGATCATCCGCAAGGTGCTGATCCCTGAGGCGCTGCCCGGCATCACCCTGGGCCTGACCCTGGCCGTGGTCAGCCTGATCGGCTATTCCGCGATGGTCGGCGCGGTCGGCGGGCAGGGGCTGGGCGATCTGGGCATCCGCTATGGATACCAGCGCTTCATGCCCGAGGTCATGGCTGCCGTCGTCGTCATCCTGATCGTGCTGGTGCAGCTGGTCCAGTCGCTTGGCGAATGGATCGCGGCCCGCGTCGACCGCCGCGCGCCCCGCAACCGCGGCGCCTGAATTTCCCGCAGACAAGAAAGGACGAATCCCATGCTGCGTCTGACAACCTTCGTATCCGCCATCGCCCTCTCCACCGCCGCCATGGCCGAAGACATCAAGGTCGGCGTGTCCCCCGGCGAACATGGCGAGATCATGGAGAAGGTGGCCGAGGTCGCCGAACCCCTGGGCCTGACCATCGAGGTCATCGAGTTCTCCGACTACGTCGTGCCGAACCAGGCGCTGGCGGATGGCGATCTGGACGCCAACAGCTTCCAGCACCGCCCCTATCTGGAGAACCAGATGAAGGACCGCGGCTTCGAGCTGGTCGAGGTCGGCACCACCATCACCACGCCGATGGGGATCTATTCCGACAAGGTCGAGGACATCGCCGACCTGCCCGAGGGCGCGCAGGTCGCGATCCCGAACGATCCGACCAATGGCGGCCGCGCGCTGCTGATCCTGCAGGATCTGGGCCTGATCACCCTGGCCGAGGGCACGGGCCTGGTCCCCAGCCCGCTGGATGTCAGCGACAACCCCAAGGGTCTGCAGTTCCTGGAGCTGGACGCGGCGCAGCTGCCCCGCGCGCTGGCCGATGCCGACATCGCGGTGATCAACACCAACTATGCGCTGGCCTCGGGCCTGTCCCCGCGCGAGGATGCCATCGCCATGGAAAAGGCCGACAGCCCCTATGTGAACATCCTGGTCGTCCAGCAGGGCCGCGAGGCAGAGCCTTGGGTCAAAACCATGGTCGAGGCCTATCAGTCGCCCGAGGTCAAGGCCTTCATCGACGAGAAATACGACGGGGCCGTCATCACCTCGTGGTGATCGCCGTAGTGATTGCTTGGGGCCGTCCTTCGGGGCGGCCCCTTTCCGTCAGACGCTGGACCGCGCCCGCCGCGGCGAACAGCGCCAGCCCCATCGCCGTCAGCACGGCCAGGGCCGCAAACATCAGGTCGGTCTGACCCCGCCCGTTCGCCATCAGCATCACATGGCCCAGGCCCCGGCTGGAGCCGACCCATTCGCCCACGATCACCGCCAGCGGCGCCTGCACCGCCGCCAGCCGCAGCCCCGACCCAAGCGCGGGCAGGGCGGCGGGCAGCTGGATCAGCGTCAAGCGCCGCAAAGGCCGCGCGCCCATCGACCGCGCCAGATCGTCCAGCGCGGCGGGCGGGCGCATCAGCGCGTCGAACAGCACCGATGCCACCGGGAAATAGACCACCAGCGCCACCATCACGACCTTGCTGGGCGCGCCGTAGCCCAGCCACAGCGTCAGGATCGGGGCCAGCGCAAAGACCGGCACCGCCTGCGCCGCGATCAGCATCGGTCGCAGCAGCCACCGCGCCGCGGGCGACAGCGCCAGATTGACCGCCGTCCCGACCCCAAGCGCCACCCCCAGGGCCAGCCCCGCCGTCAGATTGGCCAGCGTAAAACGCGCATTCACCGCCAGCATCGCGGCGTGATCCATCAATGCCTGCGCCACCCGCGCCGGTCCGGGCAGGATGAAGGGCGGCACGTTGCTGGCCCAGACCACGCCCTGCCAGACCGACAGCGCGACCAGGACGGCGATCAGGCCGCGCATGGCATCAGGCTGCGAAACAGCGCGGCTTGGGCCGCCAGAACCTGCGGGTCGTCCAGCGCGCGCGGCGTGGGCGTCGCGGGCAGGGCCAGCGGGCGGGTTCCCCGGGCATCCAGCAGGAAGGCCGCGTGGCAGAGGCGCGCGGCCTCCAGCGGGTCGTGGGTGATCAGGATGACGGTTAGCCCGGCCAGGTGCCGCGCCGCCAGATCCTGCATCTGCGCCCGCGTGGCGGCGTCCAGCGCCGAAAAGGGCTCGTCCAGAACGACGACCGGGCGATCCTCGATCAGGGTGCGGGCCAGGGCCACGCGCTGACGCTGGCCGCCCGACAGCTGGGCGGGGCGGCGCGCCTCCAGCCCTGCCAGACCCAGATCGGCCAGCAGGGCGCGGGCGCGGGCGCGGTCGGGCGCCTTCCCGCGTAGCCGCGCGCCGATGGTGGCATTGGCCAGCGCATCGGCCCAGGGCAGCAGCTGATCCTGCTGCCCCATCAGCGTGACCGGGCCCGCGACATCCGCCGCCCCGGCCAGACGCGCGGCCACGGGCAGGCCCGCCACGATCCGACCCAAGGTCGACTTGCCCACTCCCGACGGCCCCATCAGCGCCGTCCAGCGCCCCGGAGGACAGTCCAGCGCCAGATCCGGCAGCAGCACCCGCCCGTCCAGGATCAGATCGCCCGTGATGCGGATCATGTCCGGTCCAGCCCCATCTGCCAGAACCCGACCTCCAGCTGGGTGGCCTGGGTGAAATGGCGCGCCAGCGTCTGCGCGCGGGGCAGGGCGGGCCAGTCTGGGCCCAACCGCGCCTCCAGCGCCGCGTCGATCAGCGCGCCGACATCATGGCAGACGCGCTGATAATCCGCGCCGCCATAGGTCGCGGTCCATTCGCCATAGGGGCCGCCGCTGTCCGCATGCGCCAGCCCGATCTGGCCATAGCCGAAGACGCAAGGCGCCAGCGCCGCCAGCAGGTCCAGCATGTCACCCGCATAGCCTGTGGCCTGCACGAAGCGCGTATAGGCCATGTTCGCGGGCGATTCCGGGGTATCCTGCAGCATGCCTTCGGGGATGCCTTCGCGGCCGCAGATCGCGACATGCAGCGGCATCTCTCCGGTCAGCAGGCCGTGGGCGATGGAGGAGGCCAGCGCCATCTCCGACATCCGGTCCGACTTGGCAAAGACCAGCGCCCAGGATCGCGCGAAATGCAGCAGGAACACGTAATCCTGCCGCAGATAGTGCAGGAAGCTGTCGCGGGGCAGGCTGCCCGCCGCAAGCTGCCGCACGAAGGCATGGTCCACATAGGCGTTCCAGTGATGCCCCGCCGCGTCCCGCCACAGCGCGAAGGCGCGGCCATATTCGGGCGCGCTCATGGTGCGGTCACGTCGATGGCCAGATCGGACAGCGACTGCCCTCCCGGCGTGGCGCCCTGGTCGGCCAGGAACGCCTCGAACCGCAGATAGCGGCTCGCGTCCAGTGCCGCGGGGCGCCCGGCAAAGCGGGGCCAGGTGTCGGCCCACGCGGCCTCGTTCAGGGGGGTGCGCAGTTCGGCGGCGGTCTCCGCGAAGATCCGCCATGCCGCGTCGGGGTCGTTCTTGATGAAGGCCGTCGCGCGTTCCGTGGCCTCCAGAAAGGCCGCGATGGCGGCGCGATCCATGCGGGCGGGATCGGCCAGATAGATCAGCTCGTCATAGGCGGGGATGCCGTGATCCTCGGGGTTCAGGCAGCGGCCCTCGAACCCCTCCAGCCGCAGCTGGTTCAGCTCGAAGTTTCGGAAGGCGCCGATGACGCCGTCCACCTGTCCCGACATCAGCGCAGGCGCGATGGACCAGCCGATGTTGATCTGTTCGACATCGTCGGGGGCAAGCCCGCCATCGGTCAGCATGGCATCCAGCATCACCTCCTGCACGCCCGCCACGGCAAAGCCGACCTTGCGGCCGGACAGGTCGGCAGGGGTGGTGATACCGCTGTCGGCCAGCACGACCAGACAGGTCAGCGGCGTTTCCACCAACGTGCCGACGCGGGTCACCGGCAGGCCCTGGTGGCGCGACAGGTGCAGCTGCGGTTGATAGCTGACGGCCAGATCGACGCGCCCGGCGGCGACCATGCGCGGCGGATCGTTGGGGTCGGACGGGGCCACGGTCTGAACCGCCAGGCCGGCATCCGCGAAATAGCCCAGTTCCTGAGCCAGCACGATGGGCGCGTGGTCGGGGTTCACGAACCAGTCCAGCATCACCGTCAGGCGGGTTTCGGCATGGGCGGGCATGGCCAGCACGGCCAGCGCCAGGGTCAGCGTCTTCATGGGCGTCCTTTCAGGTCGTCATCGGTCAGGGCCAGCAGGGCGATGCGCCCCGGCCAGCGTGATTGCAGGATCCGGCCAGCATTGTGCGCGCGCAGGCCGGTGCGACAGGCCAGCACCACCCGCGCGGCAGGGCCGGGGTCCAGATGCGCGATGCGGTCGGGGGGCAGGTGGCGGGCGCCCGCGATGGGCGCAGCCTCGGTCCGCAGGTCGATCAGCAGGTCGCCGGGGTCGATCTGGGCGTGGGCAATGAAGGGCAGGGGGTCGGCGGGTTCGGGCGCGAAGTCGAAGCGGAACCCGCCCATCCGCCAGCCGCCTGCGTCCCAGGTGATCAGCCGCCCCAAGGGCCGCGGGTCCAGGCCCAGCAGCACCGCCAGCGCCATCTGCGCCTGCAGCGCGCCGATCATGCCGACGACGGGTCCCAGCACGCCCGCACTGGCACAGTTGGCGGCCTGCGCGGGCAGATCGGGAAAGATCGCGCGCAGGCTGGGCGCCCCGCCGCAGCAGCCCGCAGCATAGCCCGACAGGCCAAGCGCAGAGGCGGTGATCATCGGCCTGCCCGCCGCCATGCAGGCATCCGACAGCGTCAGGCTGACCGCAAAGCTGTCGGCGCAATCCAGCGTCACGTCGGCTGCCTGCACCAGATCGCCCGCGTTGGCCGGGTTCAGCCATTCCACACGTGGCACCACCTGACAGTCGGGGTTCAATACCGCCAATGCGGCCGCCGCGGCCTGGGCCTTGGGTCTGCCGACCTGGTCCATGCGATACAGGGGCTGGCGGTGCAGGTTCGTCTCCTCCACGCGGTCGGGATCGACCAGCGTGATCCGACCCACTCCCGCGGCGGCCAGGTATTGCAGCGCGGGGCAGCCCAGCCCGCCTGCGCCCACGACCAAAACGTGGGCCTGCGTCAGCCGATCCTGGCCCGCGGCGCCGATGCCCGGAAGCACCATCTGGCGTGCATAGCGGTTCATGCCGTCACCGCCAGCCAGTCGGCGATCCGCGCCTCGGGGTCGGGGTTCAGCGTGATGTCGGTCACGGCCGATACGATGTCCGCCCCCGCCGCCAGCGCCTGCGCACCGCGATCGGGGGTCAGCCCGCCGATCGCGACCAACGGAATGTCGCCCACCAGCGCCTTCCATTCGGTGACCCGGTCCAGCCCCTGTTCGTGCCAGCGCATCTTTTTCAGGATCGTGGGCCAGACGGGCCCAAGGGCCACGTAATCGGGGGCCAGCGCCAGCGTACGGTCCAGTTCCGCCCGGTCATGGGTCGAGACGCCAAGCCGCAGCCCGGCGCGGCGGATGGCGGGCAGGTCGGCGTCGTCCAGGTCCTCCTGCCCCAGGTGCAGCCAGTCGGCGCCCAGATCGATCGCCGCCTGCCAGTGGTCGTTGACGACCAGCGTCGCGCCGTGTGCGCGCGTCAGGCGCAGTCCGCGGTCAATCTGGTCGAGGACGTCGGCGGGGTCGCGGTCCTTCAGCCGCAGCTGGACCAGCCGGACGCCCAGGGGCAGAACGCGGTCCAGCCACGCGGCATCATCGAAGATCGGATAGAAGCGCGGCAGCGTCACAGCCAGGCCCTCCCGATCAGGGGGGTGGAGGGCGCACCCATGTCGCGCACCCCCATGGGATCGGCGTCGCGCGCCGAGGCGCCCGCCTGCACGGCCAACGCAAAGGCGCGGGCCATCGCGACCGGGTCGCCCGCCTGCGCCACCGCGCTGTTCAGAAGGACCGCGTCGAACCCCATCTCCATCGCCTCCGCCGCATGGCTGGGCAGGCCAAGGCCCGCGTCGATCACCATCGGCACATCGGGAAAAGCCGCGCGCAGCATGCGCAGCCCGTGGCGGTTGTTCAGCCCAAGGCCAGACCCGATGGGCGCGCCCCAGGGCATCAGCACCCGGCACCCCGCATCCAGCAGGCGGGCGGCCAGAACCTGATCCTCGGTCGTATAGGGGAACACCTGGAATCCCTCGGCGCAAAGCGTCGTCGCGGCCTCCAGCAGGCCGAAGGGGTCGGGCTGCAGAGTGTCGGCATGGCCGATCACCTCCAGCTTGATCCAGTCGGTCTCAAAGACTTCGCGCGCCATGCGGGCCGTGGTCACGGCCTCTCGCGCGCTGTGACAGCCGGCGGTGTTGGGCAGCACGCGCACGCCCATGTCTCGGATCAGCGACCAGAAGGCCTGGCCTTGGCCGGCCTCGCGGCGCAGCGACACGGTGGCCACGCCCGCACCGCTGGCGCGGAACGCCTCCTGCAGGATTGACGGGGACGGGTATTGGGCGGTGCCCAGCATCAGCGCGTTGGGCAGGGTGACGCCATAGAAATCACGCATCGCCTATCCTCCCTGCATGGGTGCCAGGACCTCCAGCCGGTCGCCGTCGCGCAGCGCCTGCGTCGGGCGGGACGCGGCGGGCAGGAAATCACCGTTCAGCGCCGTGGCCACGCGGGCCTCGCCCCAGCCCAGTTCGGACAGTGCGTCGGCCACGGTGGCGGCGGCGATGTCGCGGGGGGTTCCGTTGACCTCAATCCTCATGGACCAGTTCTCCCTTGGTTCCGGTGATCAGGTAATCGGCCGCCTGGCGCGCCAGCGCGGGGGCCATCAGGTATCCGTGACGGAACAGCCCGTTCAGGTGCAGCACCCGCCTTCGGACGGTCACGCGCGGGACGTTGTCGGGAAATGCCGGGCGCAGATCCGCGCCCATCTCGACGATGGCGCCCTCTGCGAAGCGGGGGTCCAGCGCATAGGCCGCCGACAGCAGTTCCAGCACCGACCGGGCGGTAGGACGCGCACGGGATGCGCTTTCGATCTGGGTCGCGCCCAGCATGAACAGGCCGCCCGCGCGGGGCACGATGTACAGCGGATGACGCGGATGCAGCAGGCGGACCGGCCGCGTCAGGGCGATGTCGGGCGCGTGCAGAACGACCATCTCGCCGCGCACGCCGCGGAGGTCGGGCAGGGCGGCCGACAGTCCGCGGGCATCGATCACCTGGCCTGAGACGTCGCCGGGCTCGGCGGTCGCGCATTCGATGCCGATGCCGCGCGCGGCCAGCCACGCGACCAGGTCCGCCAAGGCACGTCGGGGGTCCAGATGCGCCTCGGTTGGAAAGATCAGGCCGGGCCGGGGCTGCAGGTCTGGTTCCAGATCGGCGCTGTCGCAAGGATGATGCGCCGTGGCGCGGCGTGCATAGCGCGCCAGTTCCGCCCGGTCGCGGTCCAGGGCCAGGACCAGCGTGCCGCGCCGCGTGACGGGCGTAACGACTGACCAAGCATCGGCGGACTCTTCGCCAAGGCGGGTGATCACGGGGTCGGCGGTCACGCCCTCGCACTGCGGGGCCAGCATGCCGCCGGCCCACCATGAGCAGCCGTGTGGGCCAGGCGCGCCGTTGCGGTCCAGGATGCGCGGTGTCAGCCCGCGCTGCACCAGCACATGGGCCGCGAACAGCCCGGCCACGCCCGCGCCGATGATGGTGACATCAGCCATGCGACCAGACCGCATGGAAATGATGCACCGGCCCGTGCCCCGACCCCACGCACAGATCGTCCGCCGCCGCGATTGCGCGTTGCAGATAGCGGTGTGCGACCCCGACCGCCTGCTCCAGCGGCAGGCCGTGTGCCAGGCCGGCTGCGATGGCCGCCGACAGCGTGCAGCCGGTGCCATGCGTGTTGCGGGTGGACAGGCGTCGGGCGCTGAAGGGCGTCGCCCCCTGCGCGGTCACCAGAAGGTCGGTGCAGATCGCGCTGTCGCCATGCCCACCCTTCATCAGCACGGCCCCCGCGCCCATGGCGCGCAGCGCAGCACCCTGTTCGGCCATCTGGGCCGGGGTGGTGGCCGGGGCACAACCCAACAGGCAGGCGGCCTCGGGCAGGTTCGGGGTCAGCAGCGTCGCGCAGCCCGCCAGGGCACGCAGCGCGTCGATGGCATCGGGCGGTAGCAGGCGGTCGCCCGATTTCGCCACCATCACCGGGTCCAGCACGATGGGCAGGTCGCAGCCGTCCAGACACCCGGCCACCGTGGCGATGGCCTGGGCCCCGCCCAGCATGCCCAGCTTAACCGCCCGGACGTCCAGATCGTCCAGAACGGCACGCATCTGCCCTGCGATCATCGCGGGGCTGGCCGGTTCGACCAAGGCCACGGTGCGGGTGTTCTGCGCCGTCAGCGCGGTCACCACGCTGGCGCCATAGCAGCCAAGGGCCGAAAAGGTCTTTAGATCCGCCTGAATGCCGGCGCCGCCGCCCGAATCGGACCCGGCGATGGTCAGGGCAATGGG
Source organism: Paracoccus sp. S4493 (assembly GCF_000967735.1). NCBI lineage: Bacteria > Pseudomonadati > Pseudomonadota > Alphaproteobacteria > Rhodobacterales > Paracoccaceae > Paracoccus > Paracoccus sp. S4493. The sequence continues at coordinate 138,364 of NZ_JXYF01000010.1, read as the reverse complement.
TGCTGTCACGTCGTCCCCCATATTGTGGCGGGTCGTGACCGGGCAAAGGGGTGGGGACACAGGGCGGGCCGATGGCCGCGCGGATATCTGCACCGTTCCCTCCGCCGGTATGACCCGGATCAGGTTCGATGGGTTGGCTGACGCCTCTCAGCCCCTGTGACGGGACACCCCAACGGTTTGCCCCCCAAGGCTAGGCGCGGCGGACGCGGGGCGCAAGGGGGGCTTTTCGCGCCCGCGCGATTGTCGCAGGATGGCGGGGCAGCGGACGGGGGACAGATGGACAGGCGCGGGCTGGAGATGACGGTGCTGATGTCGCTGGACATGGCGAATTTCAGCGGCAAGGTGCATGGCGGCGCGCTTTTGGCCTGTCTGGACCGGGTGGCCTATGCCTGCGCGTCGCGCTGGTCGGGAGAATATGCGGTGACCCTGTCCGTCGACCAGGTAACCTTCAAGGAGGCCATCCACGTAGGAGAGCTGGTGACCTTTCGCGCGCGGGTGAACCATACCGGCCGCACCTCGATGGAGGTCGGCATCCGGGTCGAGGCCGAGAACATCCGCCGCGGTACCCGCAGGCATACCAATTCGTGCTATTTCACCATGGTTGCGGTCGACGAACGCGGCCATCCTGTGCCGGTCCCCAAGCCCGAGCTTGAGGACGACATCGACCGCCAGCGCTGGCGGTCGGCCGAGGTCAGGCGCACCATGCGGCGCGAGATCGCGGCCCGCCAGGAGGCCGCGTCGAACACCCCCTGATTGGGCGTGGACTTTGCGATCCAAACCGCGTAGGGAACCGCCTTTGGCCCTGCTAGTCCGGGGCGGCGGGTGCAGGGTGGGCCGGTCGCAGCGACGATAGGTGCCGCTCATCGGGTCGCTCACGGCCCCCGCATTTTGGCGAATCACATGACTGAACTGAATTTCCCCGCGCCGCTTCAGGCGGCGTTGGCCGACAAGGGCTATGAGACGTTGACTGCCGTGCAGTCGGCGGTGCTGGCGCCCGAAGCCGCGGGCCGCGACGTGCTGGTCTCGGCCCAGACCGGGTCGGGCAAGACCGTGGCCTTTGGCCTGGCGATGGGCGCGGACCTTCTGGACGGCGACCGCATCATCGCGGGCGAGCTGCCGCTGGCCCTGGCCATCGCGCCCACGCGCGAACTGGCGCTGCAGGTCGCGCGCGAGCTGGAATGGCTTTATGCCGGGACCGGCGCGCAGATCGCGACCTGCGTCGGCGGTATGGACTATCGCAACGAAAAGCGCGCCCTGCAACTCGGCGCGCAGATCGTGGTCGGCACGCCTGGCCGCCTGCGCGACCATATCGACCGCGGCAGCCTGGACCTGTCGGACCTGCGCGCGGCCGTCCTGGACGAGGCCGACGAGATGCTGGACCTGGGCTTCCGCGAGGACTTGGAGTTCATCCTGGGCGCCGCCCCGGTCGAGCGCCGCACGCTGATGTTCTCGGCCACGGTGCCGTCGGCGATCGAGAAGCTGGCCCGTGATTTCCAGCGCGACGCCCTGCGCATCGCCGCCATGGGCGAGGCGCGCCAGCATGGCGACATCGCCTATCGCGCCTATACCGTGACCGCCCGCGACCGCGAGCCCGCGATCTTCAACCTGCTGCGCATCCACGAGGCGCAGACCGCCATCGTCTTCTGCAAGACGCGGGCCAACGTGAACCACCTGCTGGCGCGCATGTCGAACCGCGGCTTCAAATGCGTGGCCCTGTCGGGCGAGCTGTCCCAGCAGGAGCGGACCCACGCCCTGCAGGCGCTGCGTGACGGGCGCGCCCGCGTCTGCATCGCCACCGACGTGGCCGCGCGTGGCATCGACCTGCCGGGGCTGGAGCTGGTGATCCACGCGGACCTGCCGACCAACCCCGACACGATGCTGCACCGGTCGGGCCGCACCGGGCGCGCGGGCTCCAAGGGCGTGTCCGCGCTGATCGTGCCGTCGGCCGATTATCGTCGGGCACAGCGTCTGCTGCAGAACGCCAAGGTCTCGGCCGAATGGCTGGACGCGCCGACCGCGGACGAGGTGCGGGCGCGCGATGATCAGCGCATGCTGGACCATCCCGGCCTGCATGAACCCGTGGGCGACGACGCCGCCCTGGCCGCGCAGCTGCTGGAGCAGTTCAGCGCCGAACAGGTCGCCGCCGCCTTCCTGCGCCTGTGGCGCGAAGGCCGCCCCGCCGCCGAGGAACTGTCCGAGGCGCATGCGCCCCCCGCGCCGATGGCCCCCCGTGCGCAGCGCGAATTCGGCCCTTCGGTCTGGTTCACGCTGTCGGTCGGTCATTCCGGTCGGGCCGAGGCGCGCTGGCTGCTGCCCAAGGTCTGCGATGCGGGCGGGATCACCCGCGACAGCATCGGCGCGATCCGCGTCAAGCAGGACCTGTCCTATATCCAGATCGCGTCGGAAGTCGCCGCCAAGTTCGGCGATTTCATCGAGATCACCCCGGAGGTCACCATGCGCCGCATGGACGGCGCCCCCGACCTGGACGCGCCGATCGAGCGGGCGCCCCGCGCCCCGCGCACCGACAACCGTTCCGAGGGTCGCAAGCCCGCGCCGCGTGCCAAGCACGCCGCGTCGGACGAGGGTCACCACGCCCGCGTCAAGTCCGCCCGCGGCGGCTGGCTGCCCGATGATGCCCCCGCCGAACCGCGCGAGACCGGACCGCATGCGGCCGTGAAGTCGTGGAAGAAGAATTCGTCGGCCGACGCTGGCAAGGGCCCCAAGCCGGCCTGGGCCAAGTCCAGGCCCGCCGGCGACAAGGCGGGCGCCCCCAAGGCGCATCGCAAGGGACCCAAGCGGCCCGCCTGACCGGCAACTGCCCGCGGGGCCAAGCAACTGCCTGACAAACGGGCAGTGCGCCCTGCATGCTCTGCAATCCACATGGCCCTCGCGCCCGAAGCTCCCTTGCGGGGTTTCGGGCGCGACGCGTTCGGGGCATGGAATGTCGCAATTGATATTGCCAGTCGGGCAGGGCGACGCTTAACCTGATCCTTGCGCTGAATAACCAACGACATAACAGGGAGAGCGCTTTTGCTGGACGACCGCCACGGCGACGCATTCGTCGCCTTCGAGCATGTGCAAAAAAGCTATGATGGACAGACACTTGTCGTCAAAGACTTGAATCTGTCGATCGGACGGGGTGAATTTCTGACGATGCTGGGGCCCTCCGGTTCCGGCAAGACGACCTGCCTGATGATGCTGGCGGGCTTCGAGACCGCGACGAACGGAGAGATCCGTCTTGGCGGGCGTCCGATCAACCAGGTGCCACCGCACAAGCGCGGGATCGGCATGGTGTTCCAGAACTATGCGCTGTTTCCGCACATGACCGTCGGAGAGAACCTGTCCTTTCCGCTGGAGGTCCGCGGGATGGGCAAGGACGAACGCCAGACGCGCATCGCCCGCGCGCTGGACATGGTCCAGATGGGCAAGTTCGCGAACCGGCGTCCGGCGCAGCTGTCCGGCGGGCAGCAACAGCGGATCGCCCTGGCCCGCGCCTTGGTGTTCGACCCCGAACTGGTGCTGATGGACGAGCCGCTTGGCGCCTTGGACAAGCAGCTTCGGGAGCATATGCAGTTCGAGATCAAGCACCTGCACGAGAAACTTGGAATCACCGTCGTCTATGTGACCCATGACCAGGGCGAGGCCCTGACCATGTCGGACCGCATCGCGGTCTTCAACGACGGGCGCATCCAGCAGCTGGCCCCGCCGTCCGACCTCTACGAGCGCCCCGAGAACAGCTTCGTCGCAAGCTTTATCGGAGAGAACAACGCCCTGGCCGGCACGATCGAGCAGCTGGATGGAGACAAGGCGCTGGTGCGGCTGGACGGGGGCGGGGTGATCGACGCCACCGCCGTGAACATCCGCGAGAGGGGTCAGCGCACGACCGTGTCGATCCGCCCCGAACGGGTCGAGTTCAAGCCCGAGATGATGTCCCAGGGCGCCCACACGATCGAGGCGCAGGTGATGGAGGTCATCTATATGGGCGACATCCTGCGCGCCCGGCTGAAGGTCGCCGGCAGCGACAATTTCGTCATGAAGATGCGCAACACGATCGGCCAGACCCGTCTGGACCCCGGCCAGGTCATCCGCATCGGCTGGCATCCCCAGGATGCCCGCGCGCTGGACCCGATCTGATCCCTTTTTCCAACCGGAGACTTCGATGAAGCGTTTTCTTGCACTCAGCACCGCGATGGGCCTGGTCGCCGGGCCGGCCCTGGCCGATGTGAACCTGCTGTCCTGGGGCGGCGCCTATGGCAACAGCCACCTGGAGGCCTATGCCAAGCCGTTCACGGCGGAAACGGGCATCAACGTTGTCATGTCGGACGCCGACAACCCCGCGACCCCGATCAAGGCGCAGGTCGAGGCAGGCAATGTCAGCGTCGACGTCGCGTCGGTCGAATATGCCGATGCGGTACGCCTGTGCGACGAGGGCGCGCTGGAGATGATCGACCCCGCCATCCTGCTGCCGGCCGAGGACGGGACGGCCGCGGCCGACGACTTCATCGACGGCGCGGTGACCGAATGCTTCGTGGCGACCGACGTCTATTCGATGGTCCTGGCGTTCAACGAGACCGCGTTCCCGGAGGCCAAGCCCGCGACCCCTGCCGATTTCTTCGATCTGGAAGCGTTTCCGGGCAAGCGGACCATGCGCAAGGGCGCCAAGTTCAATCTTGAGCTGGCGCTAATGGCCGATGGCGTGCCCGCCGCTGAGGTCTATGACGTGCTGTCCACCCCGGAGGGCGTGGACCGCGCTTTTGCCAAGCTGGACACGATCAAGTCCGAGGTGATCTGGTGGGAGGCAGGCGCCCAGCCCCCGCAGCTGCTTGCCGATGGCGAGGTCAGCATGGCCTATGCCTTCAACGGCCGCATCTTCAACGCGGCGCAGGCCGACGGCCAGCCCTTCGAGATCATCTGGGACGCCCAGATCTATGAGATGGAGGGCTGGGTCGTGCCGAAGGGGGCGCCAAACCTGGAGCAGGCGATGGAATTCGTGGCCTGGACCACCGCGCCCGCGCCCCAGGCCCGCGCCGCCGAATTCATCAGCTATGGTCCGCCGCGCCGGTCCGCCGCCGCGATGGTCGGCAACATCGAGGGCACCGAGGAGCCGATGGGTCCGAACCTGCCCACCTTCGATGCGAACATGGCCGGGGCGCTGGCATCGGACCTGGATTTCTGGGTCGACCGCGACGCCGAGCTGATCGAGCGTTTCAACAGCTGGCTGGCCAGCTGATCCAGTTCGGACCGGGAGGGTTCGTCCCGCCCGGTCCGCGCCCCGACGACGGGGCCAATGACAACGGGCGAAAATGCCCGAGACCAACCAACCGGGAGAACCAACGTGAAATCCACCCTGATCCTTTCGACCGCCCTGTGCGGCGTGGCCTTCGGCGCGATGGCGCAAGAGGTCAACGTCGTGTCCTGGGGCGGCGCCTACGAGGTCAGCCAGGTCGAGGCCTATAACAAGCCCTTCACCGCTGAGACCGGCATCACCGTCAACATGATCGCCGCCGACAACCCCGCGACGCCGCTGCGCGCGCAGGTCGAGGCCGGCAACGTCACGGGCGATGTCTTCGACGTCGAGGTCAGCGACGCGATCCGCCTGTGCGACGAGGGTGCGCTGGTCGAGATCGACCCCGCCGACCTGCCCAGTGCGCCCGACGGCACCGCTGCGGCAGATGATTTCGTGCCCGGCGCGCTGCAGGATTGCGCGGTCGCCAACATCGTCTGGGGCACGGTCATCTCGTTCAACACGACCAAGTTCGAGGGAGAGACCCCCAGCACGGCGGCCGATTTCTTCGACACCGAGACCTTCCCGGGCAAGCGCGGCCTGCCCAAGAACCCCAAGCGCACCCTGTATCTGGCGCTGATCGCCGACGGCGTGCCCGCGGCCGAGGTCTATGACGTGCTGTCCACCCCCGAGGGCGTGGACCGCGCCTTTGCCAAGCTGGACACGATCAAGGCCGACACCGTCTGGTGGGAGGCCGGCGCCCAGCCCGTGCAGCTGCTGGCTGACGGAGAGGTCAGCATGACCACCGTCTATAACGGTCGCGCCTTTGACGCGATGGTAGCCGAAAAGCAGCCCTTCGAGATCATCTGGGACGGCCAGTACCTGGACATGGACATGTTCGTGATCCCGGTCGATGCGCCCAACCCGGACGCGGCGATGGAGTACCTGAAATTCGCGACCGACACGCAGCGTCTGGCCGATCAGGCGAAATACATCGCCTATGGCCCGGCGCGGAAATCGTCGAACGAACTGGTCGGGCTGTACCAGGACGGCGTGACCGAGATGGCGCCGCACATGCCGACCAGCCCAGAGGCGCTGGCCAATGCGGTGACGGACGATCCGGAATTCTGGGCCGACCATTCCGCGGAACTGACCGAACGCTTCAACAGCTGGCTGGCCGCGTCCTGAACTGACACCCTGCCGCCCCCGCATCCGGGGGCGGCGGACCTGACTGCCCGGGGAACGACATGGCCGACGCCGCACTTGATCCACATGCCGCCATCGCCACCACCGCATCCGGTGTGGGGTCTGGCACGCTGACGACCGCCGACGGAATGCCGCTGGCCCGCGCCCTGGCGCACAGCCAGCGCCGGGCGCGACGGCGGGCCTTTCTGCTGGTTCTGCCGCTGTTGGCCTTCATCCTGATCACCTTCGTGGTCCCGATCGGGCAGATGCTGGCGCGGTCGTTCCACAATGACGGCTTTTCCGCCAACATGCCGCAGGTCTCGGCTTGGTTCGCATCGACGGAGCCTGGCACCGCGCCCGACGACGCGGCCTGGACCGCATTGGCCCAGGACCTGATCGCCAGCGCCGATGCGCGCAGCATCGGGGTGGTGGGCACGCGGATCAACTATGACATGCCGGGAACGCGGTCGCTGTTCACTGCGACCGGGCGCCAGGTCCGCCGCGGGCTGGAGCCGCCCTATCAACAGGCCCTTCTGGAGATCAACGAGGACTGGGGCGACCCGCGCCTGTGGTCCGTCATGCGATCGGCATCGACGCCGGTCACGGCGAACTTCTATCTGGCAGCGGTCGACCGCACCCGGGACGAGGCCGGCAACATCCAGCAGGTCGCGGAACAGCAGCGGATCTATCTGACCCTGTTCTGGCGCACCTTCTGGCTGTCGGCGGTGATCACCGGCCTGACCTTCATCCTGGGCTTTCCCATTGCGCATCTGCTGGCGACGCTGCCCATGCGGAAGTCGAACCTGCTGATGATCCTGGTGCTGCTGCCGTTCTGGACGTCGCTTCTGGTGCGCACGACATCCTGGATGGTGCTGCTGCAGCAGCAGGGCGTGGTGAATGACGTCCTGGTCTGGCTGGGCGTGATCGGCGGCGGGCAGCGGTTGCAGATGATCTATAACCAGACCGGCACGATCATTGCGATGACGCATATCCTGCTGCCCTTCATGATCCTGCCGCTGTATTCGGTGATGCGGACCATCAACCCCGCCTATGTCCGTGCGGCGCGCAGCCTGGGCGCGACAAGCTGGACCGCGTTCCGCCGGGTCTATTTCCCGCAGACCCTGCCGGGCCTGGGGGCGGGGGCGATGCTGGTCTTCATCCTGGCGGTCGGATACTACATCACGCCCGCGCTGGTCGGCGGATCGTCGGGGCAGCTGATCTCGAACATGATCGCACAGCACATGACCGGCACGCTGAACTGGTCGATGGCGGCGGCGCTGGCGGCCCTGCTGCTGGGGTCGGTGCTGATCCTCTATTGGCTCTACGACCGCCTTGTCGGCGTCGACAACCTGAAACTGGGGTAAGCGAATGGCTGTTCCGACCTATGCAAGCCCGCTGGAGCGTGTCTGGCACTATACCTACCTGACGGTCTGCGCGCTGATCTTCGTGTTCCTGATCGCGCCGATCATCGTGATCATCCCGCTGTCGTTCAACGCCGAGCCCTATTTCACGTTCACCGACCGGATGCTGTCGCTCGACCCCGACGGCTACAGCATGCGATGGTATTCCAGCCTGCTGACCTTCGGGATGCAGAACCCGGATTCGACGGGCTGGGCCTTCTGGTCGGATGCCTGGGCGAATGCGAAATGGGTGCAGGCGGCCAAGAACTCGATCATCATCGGGGTATGTTCGACCATCGTGGCGACGGTTCTGGGGACGCTGGCGGCCCTGGGCCTGTCGCGGCCCGAGATGCCGTTCCGCAGGGCGATCATGGCGATCCTGATCTCTCCGATGATCGTGCCGCTGATCATCACGGCGACGGGGATGTTCTTCTTCTACTCGAACCCCTGCGAACTGCTGGCGCTGGTCGGGCTGTCGCCGGAATGCGGGCGGCTGGCAGGAACCTATCTGGGGGTGATCCTGGCCCATGCGACCCTGGGTATTCCCTTTGTGATCATCACCGTCACCGCGACGCTGGTGGGGTTCGATCAGTCGCTGAACCGCGCGGCGGCCAGCCTGGGGGCCAATCCGCGCACGACCTTCTTCAAGGTGACGATGCCGCTGATCCTGCCAGGCGTGGTGTCGGGTGCCTTGTTCGCCTTCGTCACCTCGTTCGACGAGGTCGTGGCGGTGCTGTTTATCGCCGGTCCCGATCAGCAGACCATTCCGCGCCAGATGTGGAACGGCATTCGCGAACAGATCAGCCCGGCCATCCTGGCGGTGGCGACGCTGCTGGTGATCTTCTCGATCGCGCTGCTGACCACGGTGGAACTGCTGCGCCGGCGGTCAGAGCGTATCCGGGGCGTCACGCCCCGATGACGCCTGAAGAGCTGGAGGACGAGGGCGCGCGTCCTGCGCCCCCGTCCTATCCCGCCATCACGCGGGCCGAGCGCGCACATGGCCGGCGCCTGGCCGCCATCCATGACATGTACCGGGCCGAACTGGACGGCGTGCAGCGGCTGCTGGTTCAGGTCCGGGCCGCGCAGGCCGATCCGTCCCTGGTCGCACCGGCGGTGGCCGGGACAGCGCTGGCGCGCAACATGGCGCAGTTCGGCACTGCCTGCGGCCGCGACTGCGCGCTTTTGCAGAACCACCACGACATAGAGGAGCAGTGGATGTTTCCGGTCCTTGCGGAGCGCGGCGGGTCGTCACTGGCGCCGGTGATCCGGCGGCTGAAGGCCGAGCATGAGGTGATCCACAGGCTGATCGGCGCGTTGCACGAGGCGGCACAGGCACTTGTCGCGGATCGGGGGACAGCGGCGCTTGATCTGTGTGCGGAGCGGTTCGCGGCGCTGGACCGAGCGATCCGGTCGCATTTCGGGTACGAGGAGCGTGCGCTGGAGGAGCCTTTGGGGGCGTTGCGCGTACCGATCTGAGGCAGGTTGCGTCCCGCGACGGCGGGGGGCCGGCCCCCCGCCCCCCCCGCCGGTGGGCCTGCGGCCCCCCGGACCCCCGCGACGCCTCAGGGCAGCAACGCCAGCCACATCCAGATCGTCAGCGTGGACAGCGCCGTGGCGATCAGCACGCTGGAGGCTGCGACACGCTTGGCCACGCCGTAGACATTGGCGAACAGATAAGCGTTCACGCCCGGGGCCATCGACGCCGTCAGCACGGCCGAGCGCATGCCGTCGCGGTCGAGATCCAGCGCCCAGGCCGTGCCGAAGGTGATCGCGGGATGCAGGATCAGCGATGCGGCGCAGCACAAGGCGATGGTCGCCATGTCGCCTTCAGGACGATAGCGATAAAGGACGCCGCCAAGGCCGAACAGTGCAGCGGGCAGGGCAGCGCGCGCGATCATGTCGGCAGCGTCCCAGAACCCCTGCGGCAGGGCCAGCCCCGCCTGCGACAGCAGGTTCACCGACAGGCCCGCGACGATGCCGATGACCAGCGAGGTGCGCAGCACCCCCGTCAGCGCACGCAGGGCCACGCGCCCGACCGACAGGCCGCTGCCGCGGGCGCGCGTGAACTCCATCACCGTGATCCCGAAGGTGTAGAGCATCGGCGAATGGATCGCGATGATCGCCCAGTTCCCGGCCAGCGCATCCGGGCCATAGGCGCGTTCCGTGATCGGTACGCCCAAGAGCAGCGTGTTCGAGAAAAGGCACACGAACCCGATCGCCACGCAGTCCACCGGCGGCCTGCCGAACAGGAACCGGGCGCCCCCCCAACCCGCCGCAAAGGCCGCGAAGGCGCCGGCATAGAAGGGGATCAGCAGCTGGGCGCGAAACTCGGTGCCCAGGTCCAGGCGCGCCATCGACACGAAGAGCAGCGTGGGCACGGCGAAGTTCTGCGCGAAATTCATCAGCCCGTCGACGCCGCTGGCCGAAAACCAGCCCCGCCACGCCACCAGATAGCCGAAGCCCACGATCAGGAAGACGGGCAGGATGATCGTGAACAGCGCCGTCATGTCGCGGCGGGCACGGTGATCTGCATGCCGTCGAAGGCGGGCTCGACATGGTCCGGGGTCTGGGCTGCGACCGCGGCATAGTCCATGTCGATATGCATGTTCGTCAGCACCGCGCGGGGGCTGCGCGCGCGGGCGATCCAGTCCAGCGACAGGGCCAGGTGGGCATGGCTGGGATGGGGTTCATGGCGCAGGGCGTCGATGACGAAGACCGGCGCATCCTCGATCAGCGGCCATGCGGCGTCGGGAATGTCCGACACGTCGGGCAGATAGACCAGGCCGCCGATGCGGAAGCCCAGGGCGGTGATCTCTCCGTGCTGGACGCGGAACGGGGTCAGGTTCAGCGGGCCACCGGGGCCGTCGATGGTGATCGGGCCGTCGATCGCATGCAGCGCGCAGATCGGGGGATAGAGGCTGCCCTCGGGCGTCTCGAACACATAGCCGAAGCGGGTCGTCAGCGCTTCGGCCGTGGGCTGATCGGCCCAGACCGGCAGGATGCGGCGCGCGTTGAAGACCAGTTGGCGCAGGTCGTCGATGCCGTGGACATGATCGGCATGGGCATGGGTATAGACCACGGCGTCCAGCGTCGCCACGCCCGCGTCCAGCATCTGCGGGACCAGGTCGGGGCCGGTGTCGATCAGCACCTGGGTGGTGCCGTCCGGCCCGTCGCGTTCGACCAGCAGCGAACAACGGCGGCGGCGGTTTCGCGGGTTATTAGGGTCGCAGGCGCCCCATCGGTTGCCAAGGCGCGGCACCCCGCCGGACGATCCGCAGCCCAGGATCGTGGCGCGGATCGTGTCGCTCATCGGGCGGCCTTCCAGAACAGGCGTTCGAAATTTGCCTCGGTCCGGGCGGCGAAATCGGGCAGGGACAGGCCGAACAGGTCCGCACCTACCGCGGCGGTATGGGCGACATAGGCGGGTTCGTTCCGGCGCCCGCGATGCGGGGGCGGGGCCAGATAGGGGCTGTCGGTCTCGACCAGGATGCGGTCCAGCGGCGCGGCCGTGAAGATGTCGCGCAGATCGGACGACCGGGGAAAAGCCGCGATGCCCGACATCGACAGGTAGAACCCCAGGTCCAGCGCCGCCTGCGCCAGCGCGGGGGTCGAGCTGAAGCAGTGCATGACGCAGGTATATTCGCCGGCGCGGTGTTCCTCGGCCAGGATGCGCGCCATGTCGTCATCGGCGTCGCGGGCGTGAATGATCAAGGGCAGGCGCGTCCGACGCGCGGCCTCGATATGAATACGCAGGCTGTCCTGTTGCGCCTGCGCGCTTTCGGCGGTGTAGTGGTAATCCAGCCCCGTCTCGCCGATGGCCACGAACTTCGGGTGATCGGCCAAGGCCACCAGCTGATCGACGGTGGCCATGGGTTCGTCCGCGACGCTCATCGGGTGGGTACCGGCGGCGTAGAAGACGCCGTCATGGGCCTCGGTCAGGGCGCGCACGGCGGGTTCCTGGCGCAGGCGGGTGCAGATGGTGACCATCCGCCCGACGCCCGCGGCACGGGCACGATCGATCAGGGCTGCGTGTTCGCCGTCGAAATCGGGAAAATCCAGGTGGCAATGGCTGTCGGTCAGCCGGAGGGCCGCATCGGTCATCGGTCAGGCCTTGGTCAGGGACGCTTGCGCGGGCGGCAGCTGCGCCAGTTCCAGCACCATATCCATGACCAGCGCGGCAGGGTCAAGGTTGACCGCCCGTCCCGTGCGGGCACGCGCCGACAGGCGGGCCTGCGCCTCGGCCCAGATGCGGGCGGCGTGGTCGTCGGGTGACAGCCGCGCCATCAAAGCCCCTTCGCCGCGCGCGGCCTGGGGCAGCGGCGCGCCCACCAGCCCCGCCCGCGCCAGCCGGGTAACGAAGCGGTCCAGCACGGTGATGGTCAGATCGAACGGGTCGCCATCGGCGCCCGCGCGCCCCGCGGCGCCATCGGCGAATTTGGATGCCGCCAGCCGGTCCAGCCGGGGCAGGGTGGCGAACAGGTCGACCAGGTCCTGATAGCGGTCAAGCCCCCCCTGGCCGGCCAGCCGCAGCGCCTCTCCGACCGATCCGTCGGACAGGGCCGACAGCGCCTCGGCATCCTCGTTCAGGCCCATGTCGGACAGGATCGCCGACATCTGTCGCGGCGGAAGCGGCGACAGGCGCAGCGTGCGGCAGCGCGACCGGATCGTGGGCAGCAAGCGTGCGGGCTGATGCGCGATCAGCAGGATCAGCGCATCCGACGGCGGCTCCTCCAGCACCTTCAGAAGGGCGTTGGCGGCGGGGATGTTCATCTCGTCGGCGGCATCGATGATCGCCACGCGACGACCGCCTTCGGCAGCCGAGAGGTGGAAGAAGGACAGCAGCTTGCGGATCTCGTCCACGGTGATCTCGGCGCGCAGGCGGCTGGTCTTGTCGTCCCAGGGGCGGCGGATCAGGGTTAGGCGCGGCTCGGACAGGGCGGCGATGCGGCGGGCCTCGGGCGTGTCGGGGTCGACGGCCAGATCGGCCCGCCCGCTCTCGGCCAGCAGCCAGCGCGCGATGGCCCAGGCCAGCGTCGCCTTGCCGACCCCGCGCGGCCCGGTCAGCAGCCAGGCGTGATGCAGCCGGTCGCCCTGCGCGGCCTGCAGAAACGCCGCCGCCGCCGCGTCCTGGCCGATCACGCGCGTCGCGTGACGCGGATGGGGTGCGCCCGGGACCCGGTCGGGTTCGGGAATGTCGGCGGCCTCGGTCTTCACAACGCGGCCATGATGCGGGCGGACACGTCCGCGGCGCTGCCTCTGCCGTCGATCAGCCGGACGCGGTCGGGATATTCGGCGGCCAGCGCGCGAAAGCCCGTGGCCAGCCGCTGCTGGAAGGCCAGCCCCAGGCTTTCAAAGCGGTCCTCGGCCCCGCCGCGCGCAGTGCCGCGGGCAAGCCCCGTTTCTGGGTCGATGTCGATGACGAAGGTCCGGTCCGGCTCGACCCCGATCATCAGCGCGTGCAGCCGGTCCACCATGTCCCGCAGGTCGCCCCGCGCGGCACCCTGATAAACGCGGGTGCTGTCGGCGAACCGGTCGGTCACGACGACATGGCCCGCTTTCAGCGCGGGTCGGATCGTGCGTTCCAGATGATCGCGCCGGGCGGCGGTGAACAGCAAGCATTCCGTCTCGGGCGACCAGCGTTCGCCCGCCCCCTCGACCAGCAGGCGGCGGATCTCCTCGGCGCCGGGGCTGCCGCCGGGTTCTCGGGTCAGCACGACCTCGCGGCCCTGCGCCCGCAGCGCGTCGGCCAGCAGGCGGGACTGGGTGGACTTGCCGCAGCCGTCAATGCCTTCCAGGCTGATCAGCATCAGCCGGTGACGGCGGTGATGGCACGCTGGCCAAGCTGCATCACGGCCCCCTTCATGCGGCCCACCAGCCCGGCCTCGGGGACGTCCTGCGTGGCGATCAGGGGCGTGACGGTGTCGCGCGTGCCGGGGATGGTCACGACCAACTGGCCAAGGCGGTCCCCCCGCGCGATGGGCGCGGGGACGGGGGAATCGTAGACCACCTCGACCTTGACCTGGTCCTGGACGCCGGCGGGAACCAGGACGTTGACGCCGTTCTGGGTGGTCAGGCCGACCCGCGACAGGGTGCCCAGCCAGACGGGCGCCTGCGCCACGTCCTCTCCGGCGGGGACCAGGGTGCGCATGCTGAATTCGCGGAATGCCCAGTTGACCAGGCGTTCGGATTCCTCGGCCCGGGCACGGTCGCTTGTCAGGCCGGTGATGACGAAGATGATGCGACGCCCGTCCTGGATGGCCGACCCGACCAGGCCGTATCCGGCCTCCTGGGTGTGGCCGGTCTTCAGCCCGTCGGCGGTCCATTCGCCCGTGCCGATGGACAGCAGCGGGTTGCGGTTGCCCGCGTTTGACGGCACGCGGCCCTTGTAGTTGAACGAGGTCATGGCGAAGTTCGGATAGAGATCCGGGAATTCCGTGATGATGTAGGTGGCCAGCAGACCCAGATCCTCCATCGACATGCGATGTCCCGGATCGGGCCAGCCCGAGGCGTTCGTCAGCGTCGTGTGGGTCAGTCCCAGCTGCGCCGCGCGTTCGTTCATCTGGCGGGCAAAGGCCTCTTCGGTCCCGGCCAGGCCCTCGGCCACGACGACGCAGGCGTCATTGCCGGAATTGATGATGATGCCGTGGATCAGGTCCTCGACCGAGGGGCGGTCGGCTGGTTCCACGAACATCTTGGACCCGCCCATGCGCCAGGCCTTCTCGGACACCGGAAAGGTCGTGTCCATGCTTACGCGCCCATCGCGCAGCGCTTCGAACAGCATGGTCAGGGTCATCAGCTTGGACATCGAGGCCGGGGGAAGCGGCGTCTCGGCGTTCTTCTCCATCAGCACGGTGCCGGTCTGGACGTCATAGACCCACGCGGCCGATGCTGTCGTGTCAAAGGCCCTGGCGGGGGCCGTCATGGCCAGCACGGCCGCCACCCAGATCAGGAATCCGCGCATGATAAGTCCCCCTAGGTTGTTTTCCATGATGGTTACATCAACCCAATCCGCCCCGCAACGCGCCATGGCCGGGGCGGGGCAATCGTGATCAGTTTCCCGTGGCCTCGCGCCAGTGCCTGCGGCAGAGCGAGACATAGGTCTCGTTCCCGCCGACCTGCACCTGCGCGCCCTCGGTGATCGCCTGTCCCGCCTCGTTGCGGCGGATGACCATGGTGGCCTTCTTGCCGCAGTGACAGATGGTGCGCACCTCGCGCATGTCGTCGGCCAGCGCCAGCAGGGCAGCGGATCCCGGGAACAGCATGCCCCGGAAATCGACCCGCAGCCCATAGCACATGACCGGAATGCCCAGGTCGTCGGCCACGCGGGCCAGCTGCCAGACCTGGTCCGCGGTCAGGAACTGCGCCTCGTCGACGAACACGCAGGCGGGGCGTGGCGCGGTCTGCGCCACCAGCGTCAGCAGGTCGGACGCGCTGTCAAAGGACAGCGCCTCGTCGGCGATGCCGATCCGGCTGGCGATGCGCCCCCTGCCGGCGCGGTCGTCCAGCGCCGCGGTCAGCAGCAGCGTCTCCATCCCGCGTTCGCGATAGTTGTAGGACGCCTGAAGCAGCAGCGTGCTCTTGCCCGCGTTCATCGTCGAATAGTTGAAATACAGCTTTGCCATGGTGCCCGGCCCATACCCGCGCGCATGACGCGCGACAAGCGAAAGCCGCCGGAGATTGCGCCCCGGCGGCCTGTTCGTCGTTCAGATACCCATTCCGCCTTGCGGCAGGGATCAGGCGGTGCGGCTCTTGGGCGCGCGCGACGGGCGGCGTGCCGGACGCTTGTGGGCGCCCCCGTCCATCGGCTTGCCGCGTCCGCGCTGTGCACCGCCGGCAGGACCCGCCGCTGCGGCCGCGGCGGCCGAGGGCACGTCGCCGCCGATCACGGGAATGGCGTTCTTCATCGCCTTCTCGATGGCGCGCAGCTCTCCCAGTTCGGCAGGCGAGCAGAAGGCCACGGCGCGACCGTCACGGCCCGCACGCGCCGTCCGGCCGATGCGGTGGACATAGTTCTCGGGGACGTTCGGCAGGTCGTAGTTGTAGACATGCGCGACCTCGGGGATGTCCAGGCCGCGGGCGGCCACGTCGGTGGCGACCAGCACCTTGGTCTCTCCCTTGCGGAAGGCCTCCAGCGCACGCTCGCGCTGGCCCTGGCTCTTGTTGCCGTGGATCGCAGCGACGGCAAAGCCCCACTTTTCCAGCAGCTTGGCCAGCTTTTCGCAGCCGTGCTTGGTGCGGCCGAAGACCATGGCCAGCTCGTTGGTGTGCTTGGACATGTATTCGGCCAGGAGGGTGGCCTTGTCGCCCTGGCTGACGAAGTGGACACCCTGTTCGATCTTCTTGGCGGCCTGGCCCGGCGGGTTGACGGCTACCTTGACCGGGTTGGTCAGGTAGGTGTCCGACAGCTCGGACATCAGCTTGGGCATGGTGGCCGAGAACATCAGCGTCTGGCGTTCACGGGGCAGCATCCGCGCGATCTTGCGCAGCGTGTGGATGAAGCCGATGTCCAGCATCTGGTCGGCCTCGTCCAGCACAAGATAGGTGGTGGCCTCCAGGCTGATCGCGCGACGCTCGATCAGGTCCATCAGGCGGCCCGGGGTGGCGATCAGTACGTCCACGCCACGCGACAGCCGCTCGGTCTGGGTGTTGATCGAGGCGCCGCCCACGACGCGGAACGACCGGATCGGCGTGCCCTCGGCATAGGCGTCGATGTTCGTCGCGATCTGGGTGGCCAGTTCGCGGGTCGGTGCCAGGATCAGCGCGCGGCAGGTCTTGGGGTCGGGCTTCTTGCCATAGTTGATCAGGCGGGTCAGCATCGGCAGGCCGAAGGCCGCCGTCTTGCCGGTGCCGGTCTGGGCCAGGCCCAGCACGTCGCGGCCCTGCACGATGGCGGGGATGCCCTGTTCCTGGATCGGGGTGGGCGTGGTCAGGCCCATCGCGATGATGTTGGCGTTGATGCGGTGGTCGATCCCCATATCCGCGAAGGGACCGGTGATGACGGGTTCGCGGGCGGGGGCGCGGCGGCCTTCGTTGGCCTGGATCGGCGGGCGGGCGGGGGTGGACTTGCCGCCACGGTTGGGGCGGCGGCGGGTGTTGTTCTGTTCCATCAGGATCTTTCGTCCCTTCCGTCCCCCGTATCGGACGAAAAGGCAGGGGCCCCGCGCAGGGCGCGGCCAGTGGCAGGGGTGCAGGCGCGATACGAGGATGCCTGCTGCCTCCCCGCGTGAATGGGAAACTGGATTGGGTGTCGGCGTCATCGGGCAGGGGCCCAAGGCTGCTCACGCGGCAGCGGACGGCGATGGGGGTCAGATGGGCGGAAATGACGTGAAAGTCAAGCCCCGTTAGGCACGGCCCTGGATGGTCAGGCGCGGTCGGCGCTGTCCATCCAGATCGTCACGGGCCCGTCATTGACCAAAGCCACCTGCATGTCCGCGCCAAAGCGCCCGGTTTCGGTGGCGACCCCCAGGTCGCACAGCGCTTGAGCGAAGCGTTCGTACAGGCGCCGGCCATCGTCAGGCGCGGCGGCCGAGGAGAAGCCGGGGCGGTTGCCGCTGCGCGTGTCGGCGGCCAAGGTGAACTGGCTGACGACCAGCGCCGTGCCGCCCGTGTCCAGCACCGACCGGTTCATCCGCCCCTGATCGTCGCGGAAGATGCGCAACCGCGCTACCCGCCCGGCCAGCGCCGCGGCGGTCGCGTCGTCGTCGCCCCGCATGGCGCAGGCCAGGATCAGCAGGCCCGGCCCCGTCTGCCCCACGATCTGGGCGTCGACGGTGACGCGGGCTTCGGTGACGCGCTGGATCAGGACCCTCATCGTCGGGTCACCGGGCCAGCACGATGCCGATCACGACCATCATCAGGCCGATGACCGATGCCGCCAGCGCACCCATGTTCACGGCCAGCACGCCGCGCATCTTCTCGCGCAGCGCCGCGTCGTCCAGGCCCCGCGCGCGGGCGCGGCTGACGGTCCAGATGCACCAGACAAGGGCGCCCAGCCCGATCAGGGTCAGGGCCGCGCCGCTCCAGATGATCCAGTCGAACAGGGTCATGGTCGTCTCCTTGCGCAAAGCGGGGTTTCGCGACCGTCCCCTAGCGGCGATTGCACCCCGCAACAAGACCGCCTAACACCCGGTGCAAACGCGCAAGAAGGGACGAATCCGATGCAGGACGATCAAGCCTATGGGGTGGCCGCGGACGAGCTGCGCCAGTTCATCGAACAGTTCGAGCAGCTTGAGGCCGAAAAGAAGGACATCGCCGAACGCCAGAAAGAGGTGATGGCCGAGGCCAAGGCCCGCGGATACGACACCAAGGTGATGAAGCAGATCATCGCCCTGCGCCGCCGCGACAAGGACGACATCGCCGAGGAAGAGGCGATCCTGGACATGTACAAGGCCGCTTTGGGCATGGTCTGACGCACCCGCCCCGGGGCCGCCCGCGCGGCCCTAGGGCAGGATGAACTCGACGCCCGGCAGGACCGCGATCTCGGCCACGTCGGCGCGATAGTTTTCCGTCACCTGATCGACCAGCTCCTGCGTCCAGCCCGGCAGGTCGACGGTCTGCTCCAGCACCTCGGGCAGGGCATGGGCGGCCAGGACGTCGGAATAGATCTGGCGGCGCTGCGCGACATTGGTCTGGTCGCGGCCCGCCATCGCGGCGCGCAGCTTCTCCATCCCGGACGGGCCCAGCAGGTCGAACATGTAGGGCATGTTTCCCGCCAGCGGCACGCCGTCGGGCAATGCGCCGATCAACCGCACCACCTCGGGCCAGATCAGCGGCACATCCTCGTGGCACCACAGGACCAGGCGGCGGCCCTGCACCGATCGGACCAGCTTCTGGATGGCCAGCCGCCAGCGCAGCTGCAGCGGATGGTTTCCCTGCATCAGGTCGTCATAGCCGCCGCCGCTGAACTGGGGCAGGACCTCGGCCAGCAGGGTGGCGGGATTGCGCATCGCCAGGAAGAACTCGGTCCGCGCCGACGGGAACAGCCGCGACAGCGCGGCCGCGCGCATGCCGATCTGCGGATAGAGCCCGTCGCGCCCCACGGCCCGGCCCGGCGCACCCATGAAGGTCGAGGTGGACATCACGATCCGCTTGGGATCGTCGCTTTCCAGCATCGCGTCCATCATGATCTGTTCCATCTCGGGCGTGGCGGTGCCGCCGTTCAGCGATGCCAGGGCCTCGTCGAACAGCCCACGGTGGCGGTTCGGGGTGACAACCTCGGTGCCGATGCCCTGCAGGGCGGCGCGGTTGTTCAGCAGCGTCTTGAGCAGGCGGTCGCGGTCGGTGCCGTGCACCCCCAGGTGGAAAACCATCTGCATCTGAACTGTCCCGTCTTTTCTTGGCCTTGCGGCGGGCAAGCCCACCCTGGTTGTGGCGCGCAGATTAACCGTCCGGCGTGGACAGTCAAACCGCTTTGGCATATCGCCCTTTGGCATGACCCGGACAGCCCCAGAACCGACCCGCAGCCGCCGTCACGATCATGCCCTGCGCCAGGGGGGCGGACGCGGATGGTCGGTCGCCGCGGTCCTGGTCGCGGGGCTGGTGCTGATGCCGGTCCTGTCGGTCGTCTGGCTGGCGCTGAACCCCACCGACAATATCTGGCCGCATCTGCTGTCCAGCGTCATGCCCCGCTATTTCGGCAACACGGTCGCGCTGACGGTGGGGACGGGACTGCTGGCCGCGGCGATGGGCACCGGGGCGGCCTGGCTGGTCAGCATGTACGACTTTCCGGGCCGCGGCGTGCTGCAGTGGCTGCTGCTGCTGCCGCTGGCGGTGCCCGCCTATATCGGCGCCTATGCGCTGGCCGATTTCCTGGATTATTCCGGCCCGGTCCAGATCGCCCTGCGCGGCTGGTTCGGGTGGGAGACGGCCCGCGACTACTGGTTCCCCCGCATCCGCTCGCTGGAGGCGGCGATCGTGGTGCTGGCCTCCGCCCTCTATCCCTATGTCTATCTGCTGACGCGCGCCGCGCTGCACGAACAGTCGGGCAGCGCATACGAGGTCGCGCGCGCCCTGGGCACCGGTCCTTGGGGCCTGTTCGCCCGCGTTGGCCTGCCGCTGGCGCGCCCGGCCATCGTGGCGGGATCGGCCATCGCGATGATGGAGGCGGTCGCCGATTACGGCGTCGTCAGCTATTTCGGGGTCCAGACCCTGAACACCGGCATCTTCACCACCTGGCTGGAGCGTCGGAACGCCGGCGGTGCCGCCCAGATCGCCTGCGCGATGCTGGCCATCATCGTGCTTCTGTCGCTGTGGGAACGCTTTGCCCGCCGCAACGCGCGCTATCACCAAAGCGCCCGGCAGCCGCGTCCGATCCAGCGTCAGCGCCTGCGTGCCCTGCCGGGGGTCCTGGCGACGCTGGCCTGCACGCTGCCTTTCGCGATGGGGTTCGTCCTGCCGGTGGGGGTGATCGCGACCTATGCGCTGGCCTATCCGCAGGGTTGGGTGTCGCCGGGGCTGGTGCGGGCCGCGTGGCACACGGTGTCATTGGGCGGTATCGCCGCGGTGCTGACGGTGCTGATGGCGCTGATCATGGTCTATGGCACGCGCCTGTCGGGGCGGGCGCTGCCGCGCCTGCTGATGCCGGTCACGACCATCGGCTATGCCGCGCCGGGGGCGGTGTTGGCGGTGGGCCTGCTGATCCCGCTGGCCGCGCTGGACCACCGGGTCGCGGACGGCTGGCTGGCGGTGACGGGCACCGATCCGGGGCTGATCCTGACCGGGACGGGCACGGCCATCGTGCTGGCCTATCTGGTCCGTTTCTTCGCGATCGGGCAGGGGGCGATCGACGCGGCCTTCACGCGGGTGCCGCCCTCGCTGCCGATGGCGGCGCGGTCGCTGGGGCGCGACAATGCCGGGGTGCTGCGCGCGGTCTATCTGCCGATGATGCGCGGGTCGGTGGGGGCGGCGCTGCTGCTGGTCTTCGTCGATTGCGTCAAGGAACTGCCCGCAACGCTGCTGCTGCGCCCGTTCAACTTCGAGACCTTGGCCACCCGCACCCACGAACGCGCCAGCCTGGAGGATCTGGGCAACGCCTCGCCCGCGGCACTGCTGGTGATGGCCGTGGGGCTGGCCGCGGTCGCGCTTCTGGCGCGCACCAACCTGGGCGGTGCCAGACGCACGAAGCCGCCGCTTGCGTAACATCGGGCGGCTTGGTAATCGGACGACGATGCCGGCTTAGCTCAGTGGTAGAGCGTCTGATTTGTAATCAGGGGGTCGGGGGTTCAAATCCCTCAGCCGGCACCAAGTTTCCCTTGCATTAAGGCCCTGTCCCCCCTATCTAGACATGGCTACGTTAAATTCTCTGCATCCTGTCTGCTTCTGCCTTCAGTCTGCTTTGTTAATCTGACGGCCAAGCCACCGCATACTGCGGGTGGAACACTAAGACAGGAGATCTCACGATGGCCAACGGCACCGTGAAGTGGTTCAACAGCACCAAAGGCTTCGGCTTCATTCAACCGGAAGGCGGCCGCCAGGACGTTTTCCTGCACATCTCGGCTCTCGAGCGCGCGGGCCTGTCGGCTCCGGCCGACGGCCAGAAGGTGACGTTCGAGCTGGAGCGTGGCCGTGACGGTCGCGAATCGGCAACGAACGTTCAGTTCGTCTGATCCGACGCCTTACGGCGACGATATGAAAGGGCTGCCGCAAGGCAGCCCTTTTTGCATGTGCGCGCTTGAGGCCGCACGCAGATTGGCATAGCAGACCCCCATGAAAATTCTGTTTCTTGGCGATGTGATGGGCCGTTCAGGCCGTCGAGCGATCACCGAACGGCTGGTGGGGCTGCGCGCCCGGCTGAAGGCCGATCTTGTCGTGGTCAATTCGGAAAACGCAAGCGGTGGGCGCGGCCTGACCGCGGGTCACGCGCAGCTGCTGCTGGAGGCGGGGGCCGATTGCCTGACGCTCGGCGACCATGCCTTTGATCAAAAGGACATGCTGGCCTTCATCGACCGCGAACCGCGGATCGTGCGCCCGCTGAACTTCGCGCGCGAGGCGCCGGGCCGCGGCCACACGATCATCAGCGACCAGCGCGGGCGCAAGGCGCTGATCGTGCAGGCCCTGGGCCAAGTGTTCATGTCGCGTCCCTATGACGATCCGTTCTCGGCGCTGGACGGCGTGCTGCGCGCCCATCCGCCGGGCGGCATGGTGCAGGCCGCCCTGGTCGACATCCACGCCGAAGCGACCAGCGAAAAGATGGCCGTGGGTCATTTCTGCGACGGGCGCGCCAGCCTGGTGGTGGGCACCCACACCCACGTCCCCACGGCCGATGCGCAGGTCCTGCCGCGCGGAACGGCCTATCTGACCGATGCGGGAATGTGCGGCGACTATGACAGCGTGATCGGCATGGACAAGGCGGAGCCGCTGCGCCGCTTCATCACCGGCATGGTCCGCGACCGCTTCGTGCCCGCCGAAGGCGAGGCTACGCTGTCCGGCGTGCTGGTCGAGACGGACGACCGCACGGGGCAGGCGCGCAGCGTCCAGCCGGTGCGCGACGGCGGTCGGCTGGCGGCCACGCATCCGGCCTGACCCGCCGGCACCGTTTCAACTTTCGCTTGCGGCAGCGCAGAAAACTGCTCTACACCCCGATGTCGGGGCCGCATCCGGGCCGTGTGACGAGACAGGATCTTCATGCTTGGCTTTGAACTGACCGGCACGACCGCTTCCGTTGCCATGCTGATCATCGTCAGCATCACCTTTGTCCTCTTCATCCGCGAAAAGCACCCGCCCGAGGTCATCGCCATCGCCTCGGCGGCGACGATGATGGTGCTGGGGCTGCTGCCGGTCGAGGATGCGGCGGGGGTGCTGTCGAATGCCGCGCCCTGGACGATCGCCTTCATGTACCTGCTGATGGGCGGCCTGATGCGGACGGGGGCGTTGGACCTGATGTCCAGCATCGTATCGGCCCGCGCCGACACCAATCCGATGCTGGCCGTGGCCAGCCTGTTCGGCTTCGTGATCGTTGCATCGGCGGTGATGAACAACACGCCGGTCGTCGCGGTGATGATCCCGATCTGCATCCAGCTGGCGCTTCGGCTTGGAACAACGCCGTCCAAACTGTTGATGCCGCTTAGTTATTTCACGTTGATGGGGGGCATGATCTCGTTGATCGGCACCTCGACAAACCTGCTGGTCGACGGGGTCGCGCGCGAACGTGGGATGGAGCCCTTTACGATCTTCGAGATCGCCCCGGTGGGCATCGCCATCACCCTTGCCGGGATCGCCTATTTCCTGCTGATCGGGCGCAAGCTTCTGCCCGAACGCACCTCGCTGGCCGGCTTCTTGGGGTCGCGCCGCGAGATGAAGTACTTCACCGAGGTCGCGATCCCCGAGGATTCGTCCCTTGTCGGCCAGACCGTGACCGAGGTGGCGCTGTTCAAGCGCGACGCGGTGCGCCTGATCGACGTGCTGCGGGGCGACGCGTCGCTGCGCCGCAACCTGCCCGAGGTCGTGCTGGCCCCCGGCGACCGCGTCGTCCTGCGGTCGGAGATGTCCGACCTGCTGGAGATGCTGGACAACAAGAACCTGCAGATGCTGGACAAGCTGGGCTCGGTCGCGACCGAGACGGTCGAGGTCCTGATCTCGCCGGGCTGCCATCTGATCGGTCGCCGCCTTGGCGACCTGCGCCTGCGCCGCCGCTATGGCATCTATGTCCTGGCGGCGCACCGGCGGAACCAGAACATCGGTCGCCAGTTGGACGACCTGGTGGTGCGCGTGGGCGACACCCTGCTGCTGGAGGGCGCGCCAGAGGATATCGGCCGCCTGGCCACCGACATGGAGATGGTCGACGTCTCGCGCCCCTCGGCGCGCGCCTATCGGCGCAATCGCGCGCCCATCGCGATCATCTGCCTGCTGGCCGTGGTGACGCTGGCGGCCCTGAACGTCGCCCCGATCCTGGCGCTGTCCTTCCTGGCGGCGGCGGTGATCCTGATCACCCGCTGCGTCGACGCTGAAGAGGCGTTCTCTTTCGTGGACGGCCGCCTGATGGCGATGATCTTCGCCATGCTGGCCGTGGGCGAGGCGTTGGAACATACGGGGACGGTCAACCTGATCGTCGACTTCCTGGCGCCGCACCTGATGGACCTGCCGCCGTTCCTGACCCTGATCGCGGTCTATTTCCTGGGCCTGATCCTGACCGAGGTTCTGTCAAACAATGCGGTCGCCGTCCTGCTGACGCCCATTGCCATCGCGCTGGCCACGACCCTTGGCCACGACCCACGACCCTATGTCGTGGCCGTCATGTTCGCGGCGACCGTCGCCTTTGCGACGCCCATCGGCTATCAGACACACATGATGGTTTATGGGCCGGGGGGATATCGGTTCTCCGACTTCGTCAAGGTGGGCGTCCCGCTGGACATCATCTGCGGGATCGTGGCTTGTCTGATCATCCCCCTCCTGTGGCCGCTGGTCCCCTGACGCCTTGCGCTTGCCGCGACTGCAATGCTGCCATGCAGCATCGGCGGTTGCGATCGGGGGGCAAAACCCCGATCTAGTGCGCAGGGGAGGAAACGACTTTGTCCTATGCAAGGAGTTTCCACATGGCGACCATCGCTTCTGTCGATCACAAATCCACCGGTTTCTCGGCCGGCTCGCTGTTGGCGCCGTTCCGTGCCGTGGGCCGCTTCATGATCGCTTTGGCCGAGGCAAGCCCGCAGATGCGCGCGCTGAACCGCCTGAGCCAGATGTCGGATGCCGAACTGTCGGCCAAGGGTCTGACCCGCGACGGCGAAGTCCGCCGCATCCTGGGCGGTTCCGCCGCGCTGTAAGGCGCGCCCGATCACCGGACGACCACCGCGCGGCCCCTTGGGGCCGCGTTTCGCATTGCGATGGGGGTGCCCGCTGGACTAGAAGCGGGCCATATTCCAGTTTCCGCACGAAGGACGACCCGACATGGCAGGGCATTCCAAATGGGCCAACATCCAGCACCGCAAGGGCCGGCAGGACAAGCTGCGGTCCAAGCTGTTCTCCAAGCTGGCGAAAGAGATCACCGTGGCCGCCAAGATGGGCGACCCCGATCCTGAAAAGAACCCGCGCCTGCGCCTGGCCGTCAAGGAGGCCAAGTCGAAATCCGTCCCCAAAGACGTGATCGATCGCGCCATCAAGAAATCGCAGGGCGGCGACGCCGAGACCTATGACGAGATCCGCTATGAGGGTTACGGCCCGAACGGGATCGCGCTGGTGGTCGAGGCGATGACGGACAACCGCAACCGCACCGCGTCGAACGTGCGCAGCTATTTCACCAAGTCGGGCGGCGACATGGGCCAGACCGGTTCGGTCAGCTTCATGTTCGACCGGGTCGGAGAGATCGTCTATCCCGCATCCGCTGGCGATGCCGATACGGTCATGCTGGCCGCGCTGGAGGCCGGGGCCGACGACGTCGAATCCGACGAGGAGGGCCACTGGATCTATTGCGCCGACACCGCGCTGAACGAGGTGTCCAGCGCATTGGAGGCGTCCTTGGGCGAATCCGACACTGCCAAGCTGATCTGGAAGCCGCAGGCGCCCACCGAGGTCACCGACCTTGAGACCGCGCAAAAGCTGATGCGCCTGATCGACACGCTGGAGGATGACGACGACGTCCAGACCGTCACTGGCAATTTCGACATCTCGGAAGAGATCGCGGCGCAACTGTAACCGCCGTCGATCGCGTGGGCGGGCCGTTCCCATCGGGGGCGGCCCGTCTTGCGTTTTGCACCTTGCGCGCCGTCGGGAAAGGCGGCAATTGCAGATCATGCAGATGCAAAGCGAGACACGCCGCGACCTGATCGGCATCGGATGGATGCTGGCGACAGGGCTGTGCTTTGTCGCGGTCAACACCATCGTGCGCGGGCTGGACGGCGCGCTGCCCGCGGCGCAGGCGGCGTTCATCCGCTTTCTGTTCGGATTGGTGTTTCTGGCCCCGGTCATCACCAGCGCATTGCGGAGCGGGTTTTCGCGGGGGATCTGGGGGCTTTTCGCGCTGCGTGGTGCGCTGCACGTGGTGGCGGTGGTCGCTTGGTTCTATGCGATGTCGCGCATCACCGTGGCCGAGGTGACGGCCATCGGCTTTCTGAACCCCATCATCGTGACGATCTGCGCCGCGCTGTTCCTAGGCGAGAAGCTGGCCTCGCGGCGGATCGCGGCGGTGGCGGTGGCGCTTATGGGCGCGCTGGTCGTACTGCGGCCGGGGTTGCGGGAGCTGGACCCCGGACATCTGAGCCAGGTTCTGGCCGCTGTCGCCTTCGGTCTGTCCTATCTGATCGCCAAGCAACTCTCGGATCGCGTGCCCGCGGCGGTGGTCGTGGCGATGATGTCGCTGACGGTATCGGTCGGTCTGGCGCCGCTGGCCATCGCGCAGTGGGTGCCGCCGACGATGGGTCAGCTGGGCTGGCTGGCGCTGGTCGCGGTCTTTGCGACGCTTGGCCATTACACGATGACGCGGGCCTTTGCGGCGGCGCCGCTGACGGTCACGCAGCCGGTGACGTTCCTGCAGCTGATCTGGGCCAGCCTGGTCGGCGTGCTGGTCTTTCATGAGCCGCTGGACCCGTGGGTGATCCTGGGCGGCGGTCTGATGATCGGGGCGATCAGCTATATCACCTGGCGCGAGGCGCGCATCCGCGCCCGCACCGTCACGCCACCGGTCAGCGCCACCAAGGTTTGAGCTAGGCCGCGCGCAGTCGGCCCATCCCCCATAGCAGCCGTTCGGCCAGCCAGTCGGCGGGCCGCCTGAGCCGCGTCAGCGTGGTCGCCACCATCGTCGAGCGGCGCGCGGCGCGGTCGAAACCAAGGCTCATCACGCAAAGCGCGACCAGCAGGGCGGCGGTCCATGCCAGTGCCCCGGTCACGTTGGTGGGCTGCGGGGCGACCAGATACAGCAGGACATTGCCCCATGCGAAGGTGAACATGCTGGTGCGGCCAAAGAAGGTGGCGCGGGACCATGCCCCGATGCTTCCGACCTTGCGGATGTCGATCAGCCAGACGAAGGACAGCGTCATCAGCGTCGCCGACAGGATGCCAGTTGCAAAATACAGCGGATTGCTGTCCCGGCGCAGGCTGCCATCCGCCAGGCCGTCGATCACGTCGACGCTGACGAACAGCCCACCGATCAGCGCGACCCCCGCGCCCCCGACCAGCAGCGCACGCACCCGGCGGCCAAAGCTTGGATCGGCCAAGGGGTCTGTCGATCCCGCCGGCGACCGGCCGGTCAGATAGCGGCCCAGGCATTGTCCGGCGATGACCAGCGTCAGTCCGTGCAGCACGGACGGACCTGCAAGCGGCAGGTCGCCGAGACCGGTCAGAAACTGCACGAGGCTGGCCACGGGGGTGGGCGCGCCCAGATCGTTCTGGACGTCCGGAAGGCCGCTGAGCAGGGGCCACGCCGCGTGACAGGCCAGCGCGGCGACCGCCAGCGGCAGCAGCCCGGTCCGCGCCCGGATCCACAACAGGATCGGCGCGATGGCGAGGACGATGGCATAGAACTTCAGGATTTCCGTATAGGGTGAATTTCCCATGAACAGGATCGTCGCGGTGCTGTAGGGCACCGAGTAGCCGTCATCGGTCAAGGTCAGGGTCAGGATGGTCAGCGCATAGAGAACCCAGCACTGGAACGCCCGTGACAAAAGCCGCATGGCAACCCCATGGCGCGCCTGACGCGTGGTCCAGCGTGGGCGATAGACCACCTCCAGCATCGTGCCGAACAGCAGGATGAAGGTCGGTGTGGCGATCTGGAAGGCAAATCCCGCAACGCGGGTCAGCGGTTCGGACATGTGGGCGTAAAGGCCCACATCCGCAAAGACATGCGACGACATCGCCAGCACGATCGCCAGGCTTCGCGCCGCATCAAGGCCAATGATCCGCATCTGTTTACCACGTTATTAATTTGCATTCTGTGCAACGCGGGGTCATAGCAGAATGCCGCCCGATTGGAACCGCGCATTGGCGCCAGGAGTTTTTCCGCCGATCGCAGGAGGATTCAATGGCATCGCATGAACAGGTTTGGGACGACTGGCAGAAGCTGGTGAACATGACGCCGTCCCAGCTGAAGGATTGGCTGGACACTGACGACAGCAAGTCGGTGGGCGACACCGGCGGGCAGGGCGAAAGCACCGGCCACAAGTCAGGCCGCCACATCCTGCGCATCAAGGACAAGAAGAAGGCCGACCTGACCGACGACGACTGGTCGCACATGGCCAAGGTCGCGGGCTACATCAAGCGCCACTTGGCACAGGGTGGCCCCGAAAAGGACAAGGAACACAGCGACTGGCGCTATTCCCTGATGAACTGGGGCCACGATCCGCTGAAGTGATCGCGGCCCCGGCGAATTAGCGGTTCGGCCACAGCGTCGCGTGGCGGTTGACGTCCTTGTACAGCAGATAACGGAACGGCCCCGGACCGCCGGCGTAGCAGGCTTGTGGGCAGAAGGCGCGCAGCCACATGTAATCGCCCGGACCGACCTCGACCCAGTCCCGGTTCAGGCGATAGACAGCCTTTCCTTCCAGCACGAACAGGCCGTGTTCCATCACGTGCGTTTCCGCGAAGGGGATCGAGCCGCCGGGTTTGAACGTCACGACGGTGATGTGCATGTCATGGCGCAGATCGGCCGGGTCCATGAAGCGCGTCGTGCCCCATGCCCCGTCCGTGTCGGGCATCATGGACGGGGCGATGTCTTGTTCCTGCACCACGATGGGGTCGGGCTTGTCCGTGCCGGCAAAGGGCTGCCAGCGCTTGCGCCACCAGTGAAAGCCTGCGGGGCCAGCGGTGCGGTTCCTGACCCGCCACGGCGTACCCGCCGGAATATAGGCAAAGCCGCCAGGTGACAGCAGATGCTCGGTCCCGTCGATCACCACCTGCATGTCGCCACCGGTGACGAAAATCGCGTGCTGGACCTCGGGGTCGTCGTCAGGCGTGTCGCTGCCGCCGCCTTCGGCCAGTTCGACGATGTACTGGCTGAAGGTTTCGGCGAATCCGGTCAGCGGGCGGGCCAGCATCCAGAACCGCATCCCCTGCCAGCCGGGCAGATAGCTGGTGACGATGTCGCGCATCACGGTGCGGGGGATGACGGCATAGGCCTCGGTGAAGATCGCCGTGTCGGTGGTCATCCCCGTCTGGGGCGGCAGGCCCGCCACTGGCCCGGCATAGCGGATGCGCGGCGCGGTGGCATCATCGGTGGGAAGCTGGGCTATGTCGCCGGTGGGGGCGCCCGCGGGGCCGGTCTGGGTCATTTCAGGATCTCTTTCAGGCGAAGGGTGGCGATGCGGGTGACCTGCGCCTCGGCTGTGGCGCGTTCGGTGGCGGTGTCGTTGTCGACGCGGGCCTGCATGGCGGACAGGATGCCCGCCTTGTCGTGGTCACGGACCGCGATGATGAACGGAAAGCCGTGCTTGGCGACATAGGCGTCGTTCAGGCGCGTGAATTCGGCCCGTTCCGCATCGGTCAGCGCGTCCAGCCCGGCGCTGGCCTGTTCGGCGGTGCTGTCGGCGGTCAGACGCTTTGCCAGCGCCAGCTTGCCCGCCAGATCGGGGTGGGCCTGCAGCACGCCAAGTCGTTCGTCGTCGCCTGACGCGCGGAACATCTGTGCCATGCGTCCGGCAAGGCCGCCAGGCGTGTCGTGGACGGCACCCATCTCGGCATCCCAGACGCGTTCGGCGATGAAGGGCGAATGTTCATAGACGCCGCCGAACCGTGCGACAAAGGCGTCGCGGTCCATCTGCGACGGGCGCGTGCGGGGCTGGAACGGATGTTCGGCCGCCCAATGGCGGGCGATGTCCAGGCGGCTGGCGAACCAGACGCCCTCGTGGCTGCGGGCGTGGTCCAGGAACCGCTGGATCGCCATGGCCCGACCGGGGCGCCCGGCCAAGCGGCAATGCAGGCCGATGGACATCATCTTGGGCGCGCCGGCGGCCCCTTCGGCATAGAGGATGTCGAAGCTGTCGCGCAGATAGTCGAAGAAGTCGGTCCCCGTTCCGAACCCTTGTCCGCTGGAAAATCGCATGTCGTTGGCGTCCATCGTATAGGGCACCATCAGCTGCGGCCGGCCGTTGTGGACGTGCCAATAGGGCAGTTCGTCCGCGATGGTGTCGGCCAGATAGGCGAACCCGCCTTCCTCGCAGCCCAAGGCCACCGTGTTCATCGACGTGCGCCCCTGATAAAAACCGTGCGGGCGTTCGCCGGTGATGGCGGTGTGCAGGGCCACGGCCTGGGCGATGTGGTCGGCCTCGACCTCGCGCGGGACGTTGCGATAGTCGATCCATTTCAGGCCATGGGTCGCGATCTCCCACCCGGCCTCCTGCATGGCGGCAACCTGTTCCGGGCTGCGCTCTAGCGCGGTGGCGACGCCATAGACGGTGATCGGCAGGTCGCAAAGCATGCGGTGCATCCGCCAGAAGCCCGACCGCGCGCCATAGTCATAGATCGATTCCATGTTCCAGTGCCGCTGGCCGGGCCAGGGCTGGGCGCCGATGATCTCGGACAGGAACGCCTCCGAGGCGGGATCGCCATGCTCGATGCTGTTCTCTCCGCCTTCCTCATAGTTGAGGACGATCTGGACCGCGATGCGGGCACCGCCCGGCCAGCGGGGATTGGGGGTGGTCCGGCCATATCCGGTCAGGTCTCGGCTGTAGCGCATCTCTCTCCCCTTGTGCCTGTCGTTGCGTCAGCAAAGCGCGGCGGCCGCGTAAGGACAAGCGGTCAGGGGCGGAATTCTGTATCAAGGAATGCGCGACAATGGTCGGGTCTTTCAAAATCGCGTTGAAAGACTTACGCGCCGGGGACAATTGCGGCATGAGGCCGCGCCGCCCACTGTCCGGCCCAACGGCGGACGGGGGGTCCGCCAAGGGGGGACGCATGGAACGCTATTTTGGACTTGCCGAAAAAGGCAGCAGCGCCAGGACGGAGGTGATCGCCGGGATCACCACCTTCCTGACGATGGCATATATCATCTTCGTCAATCCGGACATCCTGTCCACAACCGGCATGGACCGCGACGCGGTCTTCGTCGCGACCTGCCTTGCCGCGGCGCTGGGCTCGCTGATCATGGGGATGTGGGCCAACTGGCCCATCGGCATGGCGCCGGGCATGGGGCTGAACGCCTTCTTCGCCTTCACCGTCGTGGGCGTCATGGGCTTTACCTGGCAGCAAGCGCTGGGCGCGGTGTTCATCAGCGGGATGATCTTCCTGTTCCTGTCGCTGACGGGCATCCGGCGCTGGCTGATCGCGGGCATCCCCGCATCGATGCGCAGCGCCATCGCGGCGGGCATCGGGCTGTTCCTGGCGATCATCGCGCTGCAGTCGTCGGGCATCGTGGTGGGCAACCCCGCGACGCTGGTCGCGCTGGGCGATCTGACAGCCACCGGCACCCTGCTGACGATCTGCGGGTTCTTCCTGATCGTGACGCTGGATGCGCTGCGCGTCACGGGGGCGATCCTGATCGGCATTCTGGTGGTGACGGTCGCGGCGATCGTTCTTGGCGTCAGCCAGTTTTCGGGCGTCATGTCCATGCCGCCGTCGATCGCGCCGACCTTCCTGCAGATGGACCTGATGGGCGCGCTGACCTTCGGCATCTTCCAGGTTGTTCTGGTCATGGTCCTGGTCGAGGTCTTCGACGCCACCGGCACGCTGATCGGCGTGGCCAAGCGCGCGGGCCTGCTGACCGAGGGGCCGACCCACAAGAACAAGAACTTGGGCCGCGCGCTGATGGCGGATTCGACCGCGATCACGGCCGGTGCGCTGCTGGGCACGTCCTCGACGACCGCCTATGTGGAAAGCGCGTCAGGCGTGCAGGCGGGGGGCCGGACCGGCCTGACCGCCGTGGTCGTGGGCCTGCTGTTCCTGGCCGCGATGTTCTTCGCGCCGCTGGCCGGGTCGGTGCCCGCCTATGCGACCGCGCCCGCGCTCCTGTATGTCGCGACGCTGATGGTGCGCGAGCTGGCCGAGGTCAGCTGGGACGACGTGACCGAGGCCGCGCCTTCGGTGCTGACCGCCATCGCCATGCCGCTGACTTATTCCATCGCCAACGGCCTGGCCTTCGGCTTCATCAGCTATGCCGTGATCAAGCTGCTGACCGGCCGCGCGCGCGAGGTGCATGCCGCGACCTGGATCATCGCGGCCCTGTTCGTGGCAAAGTTCGCGCTGTTCGGCGCGCACTGACCCCCGGTCAGCGGGTCGGGCCACCCAGGGCATCGGACAGGTTGGCCGCCGCGGCGGCCACCACCGCGCCCAGGGTCTTGACGTGTTCGGCCCCGATGCGGTGCGTGGGGCCGCTGACGCTTATCCCGGCGATCGCCTCTCCGGACAGATCGAAGACGGGGGCCGCGATGCAGCGCATGCCCCGGCTGCGTTCCTCGTCGTCGAAGGAAAAGCCGCGGTGCCGGATGCGGGCCAGGTCCGCCTCCAGCGCCGCGGGGTCGGTCAGCGTTGTGTCGGTGAACCGCGCCAGGGGACCCAGTGCCGCGACGCTGTCGGGCCGGAACGCCAGCAGCGCCTTGCCGATCCCCGATGCGTGCAGGGGCGACCGGGTGCCGGGGGGAAAGAACGCGCGGATCGTCTCGGAGGTCTCGACCTGGGACAGGAACAGCACGCTGTCGCCCTGCAGGATGCCCAGGTTCGCGGTTTCGCCGGTATGTTCCATCAGCGCGCGCATGATCGGACGGGCGCGTTCCACAAGGCCCGACCGGCGCATGAAGGCCGACCCCAGGCGGAACGCCTGCGGCCCGATGTTCCAGGCCTGCGTCGCGGGGTCGCTTTCGGCCATGCCGCGCGCGGCCAGCGTGTGCAGCACCCGGTGCACGGTCGAGGGCGGCTGTGCCGACCGGTCCGCCACCTCGGACAGGGTCAGGCCGGGATGGGCCGCCAGCAGGTCCAGAAGGTCCAGCGCCCGGTCCAGCGACTGCACGGTGCCCGGCGCGTCGGGCAGGGTCTTGCGGGGGCGCCCCCGCTTGCGGGTCGGGTCGGCCATTATGCGTCCCTTGTTAATGCTGCCTTTAGATGCGGGCGAAAATGACGCCTCGCAAGCCAAAAAGCCAACGCTCAGAAAACATTTCCATTTTCGGCCGCCACGGGTTCCTGGCACGGGCTGGGCAGGGGCGGATTTGGTGCCGGGATTTCGGGCAGCCGGGGGGACGGTCCCGACGTCGCCCTGAAAATCCGTTTCGGGAAAATGACGGGCCAAGCTAGGTCTGGGTCAGTCGCGCAACCACGACGCGACATCAGAAGGGGAGCCCGCCATGACAGACAGCCTTTCCCGGACCCAGGTCCATCCCGTCGACCAGATGCTGCCCACGGGGCGATTGATCACGTTGGGGTTCCAGCACGTGCTGGTCATGTATGCGGGCGCCATCGCGGTGCCGCTGATCGTGGGCCGCGCCCTGCAGCTGCCGCCCGAGGAGGTGGCCTTCCTGATCTCGGCCGACCTGTTCGTCTGCGGACTGGCGACCCTGATCCAAAGCCTGGGCATGACCCAGTATTTCGGCATCCGCCTGCCGGTGATGATGGGCGTGACCTTTGCGGCCGTGGGGCCGATGGTCGCCATCGCGGGCCAGACGCCGGGCACCGACGGGGCGCGCGCGCTGTTCGGGGCGATCATCGCGGCGGGCCTGATCGCCATCCTGCTGGCGCCGTTGATCGGGCGGGTCCTGCGGTTCTTTCCGCCCGTCGTCACCGGCACGGTTATCCTGGCCATCGGCATCAGCCTGATGCCCATCGGGATCAACTGGATCTTCGGCCTGCCGGTCGGTCCGACCGCGCCGATGCTGGTCGATCCCGTGCAGCAGGCCTGGCTGGACGGCGCCATCGCCGCGGGCGGCGTGCCCGAGGGGCTGCGCCTGGCGCCCGCCATGCCGAACCCCGCCTATGCTTCGGGGACGAACATCCTGATCGCGGTGCTGGTGCTGGGCACGATCCTGCTGGTGTCGCGCTTTGCCCGCGGCTTCATGGCCAACATCGCCGTGCTGCTGGGCATCGCCGTGGGCGGCGTCGCCGCGGCGGCGATGGGGCTGATGCAGTTCGACAAGGTCGGAGAGGCCGCCTGGTTCGCCGTCATCAAGCCGTTCCATTTCGGTCTGCCGACCTTTGACCCGGTGATGATCGTCACGATGGTCCTGGTGATGATCGTGGTGATGATCGAATCGACGGGCATGTTCCTGGCGCTGTCGGATATGTGCCGCCGTCCGATCAATTCGCGCGGCCTGGCCGCGGGCCTGCGTGCCGACGGTCTGGGCACGATGCTGGGCGGCATCTTCAACACCTTCCCCTATACCTCGTTCTCGCAGAACGTCGGGCTGGTGGGGGTCACGGGCATCCGGTCGCGGTTCGTCTGCGTGGCGGGCGGCATCATCATGATCGTGCTGGGCCTGATCCCCAAGATGGGCGCCCTGGTCGAAAGCCTGCCGACCACCGTGCTGGGCGGGGCCGGGCTGGTGATGTTCGGGATGGTCGCCGCCACCGGCATCCGCATCCTGAGCCGTGTCGACTTCACCGCCAACCGCCACAATCTGTTCGTCGTGGCCATCAGCATCGGCATGGCGATGATCCCGCTGGTCGCCCCGAACTTCAAGCAGTGGCTGCCCCATGCGATCCATCCGCTGATCCATTCGGGCATCCTTCTGGCCGCGGTCAGCGCGGTGGCGCTGAACTGGTTCTACAACGGTGCGGCCCCCGCGGACGAGGCTGAACTGGCCCAGGCCGGTCGGCTGGCCGATCACTGAGGATCGATTATGCACGGTTTCTTAAGACTGCCTTGTCCATCAAGCCCCTGCCGCCCTAGGGCAAATCGGGTATCACGGCGCAGGAACGATCAAGACGGGGGGGATTTCATGTCGGGTTTTCTGACAACGCATGTTCTGGACACGGCGCGCGGGCTGCCCGCGCGCGGGATGCAGGTGGTGCTGTTCCGGCTGTCGCCCGCGCGCGAGGAGATCGCGCGCATGGTGACCAATGACGACGGGCGCACCGATGCGCATATCCTGCCGGCGGGTGATTTCGCCACCGGCACCTACGAGCTGGAATTCCATGCCGGCGCCTGGATGGACGCGTCGGGCGTGGCGCCGGAAAGCCCCCGCTTTCTGGACGTGATCCCGATCCGCTTCGGCATGTCGCAGAACGACCATTACCACGTGCCGCTGCTGGTCTCTCCGTTCGGCTATTCCACCTATCGGGGCAGCTGAGATGATCCCGGAAATCGCCATCCTGTGGGAGTTCCTCTCCTTTGCCGTCCGCTGGCTGCACGTGATCACCGCCATCGCGTGGATCGGGTCGTCGTTCTACTTCATCGCGCTGGACCTGGGCCTGCAGAAGGCACCCGACCTTCCCAAGGGCGCGCATGGCGAGGAATGGCAGGTCCACGGCGGGGGATTCTATCACATCCGCAAGTACCTGGTCGCGCCCGAGCGCATGCCCGAGCATCTGACCTGGTTCAAATGGGAAAGCTATGCGACCTGGCTGTCTGGGGCCGCGCTGCTGATGGTCACCTATTGGGCCGGCGCCAACCTGTACCTGATCGAGCCCGCCAAGGCCGACCTGGCGATCTGGCAGGCGATCCTGATCTCGGGCGGGTCGCTGGCGGTGGGCTGGCTGATCTATGACGGGCTGTGCAAGTCGCCCCTGGGCAACCGTCCCACGGTGCTGATGCTGCTGCTGTTCGCGGCGCTGGTGGCGATGGGCTGGGCCTATGACCAGATCTTCACGGGCCGCGCGGCGCTGCTGCATCTGGGCGCCTTCACCGCGACGATCATGACCGCGAACGTGTTCCTGATCATCATGCCGAACCAGCGCATCGTGGTCGCCGACCTGAAGGCCGGGCGCCCCGCCGACCCGAAATACGGCAAGATCGCCAAGCTGCGGTCGACGCACAACAACTACCTGACGCTGCCGGTCATCTTCCTGATGCTGTCGAACCACTACCCGCTGGCATTCGCCAGCCAGTACAACTGGCTGATCGCTGCGCTGATCTTCCTGATGGGTGTGACCATCCGGCACTTCTTCAACACCATGCACGCCCGCAAGGGATACCAGTGGTGGACATGGGCGGTCACGACGATGCTGTTCATCGGGGTGATGTGGCTGGCGTCGATCGGCGTGAACCAGGACAGCTATGATGAGGCGATGGCCCGGCCCCTGACCCCGGTCGAGACGCGCTTCGCCGAGGCCGAGGGGTTCGAGGATGCCAGCCAGGCCGTCATCGGCCGCTGTTCGATGTGCCATGCGCGCGAACCGGTCTGGGACGGCATCCGCACCGCGCCCAAGGGCGTCCTGCTGGAGACGCCCGCCGACATCGCCCGCGCCGCGCATCAGGTCTATGTCCAGGCGGGACTGACCGATGCGATGCCCCCTGCGAACATTACCGGGATGGAGGACGCGGAACGTGACGCGATCCTGCGCTGGTTCCGCGAGGTCGGACCCCTGGGGGTCGCGGGCCTGTAGGGCCGTTCCCCACTGAGTGACAACGGCCCGCGCAACGGCGGGACACGGGGGCGCAGTCCCCCGGGCGCGGCGGTCCCCCTCGATGGGGGGCCGCCGCGCCTTTCTGCGCCCCCGGCAAGGTCCGGCCGCCGCTTGAAAGGGCTGCCAAAGATTATTGCAGATGGCGCGGCTTTCGCGCCCGACGCCATGTGACGGTGGCCCGCTTTCAACGGAACGTGTAAAGTCTTCTAGATCACAGCCGATTTCGAAACGCACCGCCAGGCCGTAGACTTGGACCAAGGCAAGGAAAGGCTATCATGACCCAGCTGCGGTTTCTTCTGAACGACACCGAGATCGCCCTGACAGAGGTCGGCGCTTCGGACACGCTGCTGGATCATCTGCGCCTTGCGCGCCGGATGACCGGCACCAAGGAGGGCTGCGCCGAGGGCGATTGCGGCGCCTGCACCGTGCTTGCGGGTCGCCTGACCGCCACGGGGCTGGTCTATGAGCCGGTGAACGCCTGCATCCGGCTGCTGGCCTCGTGCCATGCCACCCATATCGTCACGATCGAGCATCTGCGCGGCCCCGATGGCGGTCTGCATCCGGTCCAGGCCGCAATGGTCGACCATCACGGCAGCCAGTGCGGCTTCTGCACGCCGGGCATCGTGATGGCGCTCTACGGGCTGTGGATGACCAATCCCGATGCCGATGCCACCGAGATCGAGACCGCGCTGCAGGGCAACATCTGCCGCTGCACGGGCTATGCGCCGATCATCCGCGCGGCCCTGGCCGCGGGCGCGGCCGGAGGACAGGCCCAGGACGCGCTGTCCCGCGAACGCGACGCGGTGGCCGCGCGCCTGGCCGGGATGCGTGGCGCGCGGGTGTCGCTTGCGCGCGGCGCGGACCGGGCACTGGTCCCCGCCGATACCGACGATCTGGCCCAGCTGTTGCTGGACGAACCCAAGGCGACGCTGGTCGCGGGCGCGACCGATGTCGGGTTATGGGTCACCAAATTCATGCGCGACATCAGCCCGGCCATCTTTATCGGTCACCTGATGAAAGACATCACGGTCGAGGACGGCATGATCCGTCTGGGTGCCGGCGTGACCTACAGCGAGGCCGCCCCCCTGATCGCCCGCCATGTTCCGCAGGCCGCCGAATACTGGTCGCGCATCGGCGGCTGGCAGGTGCGCAATGCCGGCACCATCGGGGCGAACATCGCCAACGGCTCTCCGATCGGGGATACGCCGCCCTTGCTGATCGCGCTGGACGCGCGGATCGTCCTGCGTCGGGGCGACACGCGCCGCGAGCTGCCGCTGGAGGATTTCTTCATCGACTACGGCAAGCAGGACCGCCAGCAAGGCGAGTTCGTCGAGGAGGTCCTGATCCCCACGCAGCCCCAGGCGCGCATCGCCGCCTACAAGGTCAGCAAGCGGCGCGATAGCGATATCACCTCTGTCGCGGCGGGGTTCTGCATCGACGTGGCGGACGGCATGATCACCCGTGCGCGGCTGGCCTTCGGCGGCATGGCCGGAACGCCCAAGCGCGCCCGCCGTGCCGAGGCCGCGCTGCAGGGGCAGCCCTTCGCGGCGGCAAGCTTCGATGCCGCCGCCCGCGCGATCGCGGAGGATTTCCAGCCGCTGTCCGACATGCGCGCCAGCGCGGAATACCGCGCGACCGTCGCACGCAACCTGATCCGGCGGTTCTGGCTGGAGCAATCCGAACCCGGCCTGCCCGTGCGGCTGCGCCAGAGCGAAGGAGTCTAGGCCATGAAGGACGACACCGCGACCATCACGGGCCAGGCCCATCAGGACACCGCCCATGACAGCGCCGCCAAGCATGTCACCGGCCGTGCCGAATACACCGACGATCTGGTCGAGCCCACAGGCACGATCCACGCCTATCTGGGCCTGTCGACCTGCGCGCATGGCCGCATCACGGGCATGGATTTCACCGAAACGCTGGCGCAGCCGGGCGTGCTGGGCATCCTGACGGCGGCCGATTTGCCGGGCGTCAACGACGTGTCGCCCAACGGCAAGAACGACGACCCGATCTTTGCCGAAGGCGTGGTGCAGTTCTGGGGCCAGCCGGTCTTTGCGGTCATCGCCGAAACGCGCGATCAGGCGCGCCGCGCGGCGCACAAGGCGCGGATCGACTATGACGTGCTGCCCCATGCGCTGGACCCGATCGCGGCGCGCGACGCGGGCATGGGCTATGTGACCGACCCCCTGACACTCAAGCGCGGCGATGCGCCTGCGGCGATGGCCGCCGCGCCGCGCCGGATCGAGGGTCGTTTTGCCATCGGCGGGCAGGACCATTTCTATCTGGAGGGCCAGATCGCGATGGCCGTGCCGGGCGAGGATGACGAGGTCGTCCTGCACGTCTCGACCCAGCACCCGTCCGAGGTGCAGCACATGGTGGCCCACGTCCTGGGCGTGCCCAGCAACGCGGTCGTTGTGAACGTGCGGCGCATGGGCGGCGGTTTCGGCGGCAAGGAAACGCAGATGAACCTGTTCGCCTGCGTCGCGGCCGTCGCGGCCAAGCGCTGGAACCGGACGGTCAAGATCCGCCCAGACCGGGACGACGACATGATCGCCACGGGCAAGCGGCACGATTTCGTGGTGGATTACGCCGTGGGCTTTGACGATTACGGCCGCATCCGGTCGGTGGAGGGCGATTTCTATGCCCGTTGCGGCTTTTCGGCTGACCTGTCGGGGCCGGTGACCGACCGGGCGCTGTTTCACGCCGACAACGCCTATTTCTATCCCGACGTGCGCATCAGCAGCCACCCGATGAAGACGAACACCGTCAGCAACACCGCCTTTCGCGGCTTTGGCGGTCCCCAGGGTGCCATCGTGGCCGAACGCATGGTCGAGGAGATCGCCTATGCCTTGGGCATGGACCCGCTGGAGGTGCGCAAGCGCAACCTTTACCAGAACGGCCAGCTGACACCCTATCACCAGACGGTGCAGGACCAGATCCTGCCGCGCATCTTCGATGAGCTGGAGGCCAGCAGCGATTATCACGCACGCCGGCAGGCGGTGCTGGACTGGAACGCCAAGGGTGGGGTGATCCGCAAGGGCATCGCGCTGACCCCGGTCAAGTTCGGCATCAGCTTTACCGCGACCTGGTTCAACCAAGCAGGGGCGTTGATCCATGTCTATTCCGATGGCTCGATCCACCTGAATCACGGCGGGACCGAGATGGGGCAGGGTCTGAACACCAAGGTGGCCCAAGTGGTCGCCGAGGCGTTCCAGTGCGACCTGAGCCGCATCAAGATCACCAAGACCACCACGGAAAAGGTGCCGAACACCTCGGCCACGGCGGCATCGTCGGGGACCGACCTGAACGGCATGGCGGCGCTGGATGCGGCGGAACAGATCAAGGCGCGCCTGGTGACCTTCGTGGCCGAGAAATGGCAGGTCGCCCCCGACCAGGTGGCCTTCGTGCCGGGTCACGTGCGGGCGGGCGATCAGATGATCCCCTTTGCCCAGGTGATCCGCGCGGCCTACATGGCGCGCATCCAGCTGTCGGCGGCAGGCTTCTACAAGACGCCCAAGATCCACTGGGACCGGACGACAGGGCAGGGGCGGCCGTTCTACTATTTCGCCTATGGCGCTGCGGTGGCCGAGGTGTCGGTGGACACGCTGACCGGCGAATACGTCATCGACCGCGCCGACGTCCTGCACGACGTGGGCCGCAGCCTGAACCCGGTGCTGGATCGCGGTCAGGTCGAGGGCGCGTTCGTCCAGGGTGCCGGCTGGCTGACGACCGAGGAATTGTGGTGGGATGCCAAGGGCCGCCTGCGCACCCATGCGCCGTCGACCTACAAGGTGCCCCTTGCCAGCGACAGCCCGCGCATCTTCAACGTCGCGCTGGCCGACTGGTCCGAGGCCAGCGAGCGGACCATCAAGCGGTCCAAGGCCGTCGGAGAACCGCCCTTCGTCCTGGGCATCAGCGTGTTCGAGGCGATCAACATGGCCGTGGCCTCGGTCGCCGACTATCGCACGCCCGCGCGTCTTGATGCGCCCGCCACGCCCGAACGCGTGCTGATGGCGGTCGAGCGGCTGCGCGGATGATCCGCGTCCGCGTCACCCGGGCCATGGGCTCGAGCCCGCGAGAGGCGGGTGCCGAGATGTTCGTGACCCCCGACCGGGTCACCGGCACCATCGGCGGTGGACAGCTGGAATACATGGCGATCGACCGCGCGCGGCAGATGCTGGCGCGGGACGAGGCCGATGCCACCATGGACGTGCCGTTGGGCCCCCAGATCGGCCAGTGCTGCGGCGGGCGGGTGGTGCTGACGCTGGACCGGCACGGCCCCGCGCCACAGGAATACGCCGACGCGCTGATCTTTGGCGCGGGCCATGTCGGGCGCGCGCTGGCCCGGGCGCTGGAACCGCTGCCGGTCAACGCCCTGCTGATCGACAGCCGGGCAGAGGAGCTGGCGCAGGCCAGCGGCCCGACCCTGCTGACCCCCTTGCCCGAGGCGCAGATCCGCGCAGCCCGGCCCGGCACGTCCGTGGTGATCGTGACCCACGATCACGCGCTGGATTTCCTGCTGGCGACCGAGGCGCTTGCCCGCACCGACCTGGCCTATGTCGGGATGATCGGCAGCGCCACCAAGCGGGCCCAGTTCGAACGCTTCGCTGCCTGGCGCGGGGTCGACGCCGCCGGCCTGACCTGTCCCATCGGGGCGGGCTTCTCGCGCGACAAGCGCCCCGAAATCATCGC
This sequence comes from Paracoccus sp. S4493, assembly GCF_000967735.1. Taxonomy (NCBI): domain Bacteria; kingdom Pseudomonadati; phylum Pseudomonadota; class Alphaproteobacteria; order Rhodobacterales; family Paracoccaceae; genus Paracoccus; species Paracoccus sp. S4493. The sequence goes on along the minus strand of NZ_JXYF01000010.1, from coordinate 97,459 downwards.
CGCCTTCACCGCCGCCGAACTGATGGCGCGCCTCACCTCTTCTTTTTTGAAAAAATACCCATGCAACAGCTGATCCGGGGCCGCGTCCTCGACTTTCATGCCGATCCCCAGGACACGGCCGACAATCATCGCTTCTGGGAAGACGGGGCCATCCTGGTCGATGACGGGCGCATCGTCGCCGTCGGCGATCATGCCGAACTGACCCGCGACGGGTTGGAGGAGATCGACCACCGCCCACATCTGATCCTGGCGGGCTTCATCGACCCGCATATCCATTTTCCCCAGTTGCAGGTCATTGCCAGCTGGGGTGCGCAGCTGCTGGACTGGCTGAACACCTATACCTTCCCGGCCGAGGCGGAATTCGCCGACCCCGCGCATGCCACCCGCATGGCGGGGCTGTTCCTGGACCAGCTGACCGCGCATGGCACGACGACCGCCGTTGCCTTCTGCTCCAGCCACAAGGCCAGCGCCGAGGCGCTGTTCTCTGCCGCCCATGATCGCGACATGGCCATGATCGCGGGCAAGGTGATGATGGACCGCAATGCTCCGGCCGCCGTGCTGGACACGCCGCAGCAGGGCCATGACGACAGCGCGGCACTTATCCAGGCGTGGCACGGCAAGGGCCGGCAGCGCTATGCGATCACGCCGCGCTTTGCGATCACGTCCTCCCCTGAACAGATGGAAGCGGCCGGCGCGCTGGCCCGCGCCCATCCCGACTGCCACGTCCAGACGCATCTGTCGGAAAACGTCGACGAAATCGAATACACCCTGTCGCTCTATCCTAAGGCGCGCGACTATCTGGACATCTACGAGGGCTACGGCCTGCTGTCCGACAAGCTGCTGCTGGGCCATTCTATCCATCTGGAACCCCGCGAAATCGCCCGGATGGCAGAGACCGGCAGCCATGCGGTGTTCTGCCCGACCTCGAACCTGTTCCTCGGGTCGGGGCTGTTCGACGCCGACGGGCTGCGCGCCGCGGGCATCGTCAGCGGCATCGCGACGGATGTGGGCGGCGGCACCAGCTGGTCGATGCTGCAGACCCTGGCTGAGGGCTACAAGATCCTGCAGATGCGCGGGCAGAAGCTGCATCCGCTGGCGGCATTCCACTGGGCCACGCGCGGCAATGCGCTGACCCTGGACATGGAGGCCGAGATCGGCACCCTGGCCCCCGGCAGCGCCGCCGACCTGGTGGTCCTCGACGCCCGTGCCACCCCCGCCATGGCGCTGCGGATGGAAAAGGCCGAGACCCTGGCGCAGGAGCTGTTCATCCTGCAGATCATGGGCGACGACCGCGCGGTGGCCCAGACCTATGTCGCCGGTCGCCCGCAGAAGGCGGGTTGATGCAGCTCTGGCAGCCGGGCGACGTCCGGCTCCGCCTGCACGCGTCGCGCCGGGGACAGGCGTGATTCGGCCCCTAACGATGTGACCCAACGACAGATCGAACCTGCCACCCGATCCGGCTTGGCAGAATCGTGCCGTTCTGATTGAACGATGGGCAGGCGGCACGCATGGTGCCGGTCTTGCCGGGCTAGGGTTTGACGTGATCGCCTTCGTGGATGTCAGATGAACGCGGGCCGTTCTTCTCAATGCGACGCGTGCCTGCTAGACGCGGCAGCGCCTGCAGGCCACGGCGCTGCCAAGAGAGTTGTCGACACATGAGCGATCACGTCACCCCCGACGGTCCGGCGCAACCTGCCACCGCATCGGCGCACCTGTCCGATCTTCCCACCGCGGGGCAGCATGGTTCCAGCAACCTGGGCGGGCTGGTCCTGGGGGCGATCGGGGTCGTCTATGGCGACATCGGAACCTCTCCGATCTATGCGATGCGCGAATCGCTGCATGCCGCGTCGCGCGACGGGCTCTCGCCCGATGACGTGGTGGGGGTGATCTCGCTGCTGATCTGGACGCTGATCTCGATCGTCAGCTTCAAATACGTGGCGCTGATCATGCGCGCCGACAACCGGGGCGAGGGCGGCACGCTGAGCCTAGTGACCCTGATCCAGCAGGCACTGGGCAAGCGGCCCGTCTGGCTAATGGTGCTGGGGATGATCGGCATATCGCTGTTCTTCGGGGACGCGATCATCACGCCGGCCATGTCGGTCCTGTCCGCGGTCGAGGGGCTGACCATCGTGGCCCCCGCCTTCGGCCCCTACGTGGTGCCCGTCACGCTGGCCATCATCACCGGGCTGTTCATCGTCCAGCGGTGGGGCACGGGGGCGGTGTCGATCCTGTTTGGGCCCATCATGGTCACCTGGTTCGTCGTCATGGCGGTGATGGGGCTGTCCCATATCGGCGACGACTGGTCGATCCTGCGCGCGCTCAGCCCCGTGCATGCCGGGGCGTTCCTGGTCACGAACAAGCTGGCCTCGTTGATCGTCTTGGGATCGGTCTTCTTGGCCGTCACCGGAGGAGAGGCGCTTTATGCCGACATGGGCCATTTCGGGCGTCGCCCGATCCGCATGGCCTGGGTGCTGCTGGTCTGGCCCGCCCTGACGCTCAGCTATCTGGGGCAGGGGGCGATGATCCTGGCCCATCCCGACCGGGTGACGAATCCATTCTTTCTGATGGCGCCGCCCTGGGCGCTGCTGCCCCTGGTGATCCTGGCGACGATGGCCACGGTCATCGCCAGCCAGGCGGTCATCTCGGGCGCGTTTTCGATGATCAAGCAGGCGGTGCGCATGAACCTGCTGCCCCGGCTAGAGATCCTGCACACCTCCGAGACCCAGGAAGGGCAGATCTACCTGCCCAAGATCAACGCGATCCTGGCCATCGGCGTGGTCGTGCTGGTGGTGGTGTTCGGGTCGTCCTCGGACCTGGCCGCGGCCTACGGCATCGCGGTGACGGGGGACATGGTCATCACCACCATCCTGGCCTCGGTCGTGTTCCTGCGGGTCTGGCGCTGGCCCCTGATGGTGGTCGCCGTGGTGGTCACGCCGCTGCTGGCGCTGGAACTGCTGTTCCTGGGATCGAACGCGATCAAGATCCCGAACGGGGGCTGGGTGCCGATCATGATGGCCGCCGTGATGATCGTGCTGATGTGGACCTGGATCCGCGGCACCCGCCACGTCCAGGCCCAGGCCCGGCGCAGTGCCACCCCGACGGCCGCGCTGATCGAGATGCTGGCCCGCTCTGACCGGCTGGTCGAGGTGCCCGGCACCGCCGTCTTTCTGACCGCGGAACCCGACATCGCGCCGGCCGCGCTGCTGCACAACCTCAAGCACAACCATGTCCTGCACGAGACGAACATCATCGTCTGCGTGACCATGGCGACGCGCCCCTATGTCGCCGACAACGATCGCCTGACGGTGACGCGCCTGTCCGACCGCTTCATCCGCATTGACATGTGTTTCGGCTACATGGAGGAGACGAACCTGCCCAAGGCGCTGACCCTGGCCCGCAAGGAAGGCGTGCGCTTCGACATCATGTCGACGTCCTTCTTTCTCAGCCGCCGCACGTTCCGCCCCGGCAAGACGCGCGAACTGCCCGCCTGGCAGGAGACGCTGTTCGTGTCCTTGTCCAAATCCGCTGCGAACGCCACCGACTTCTATCATCTGCCCAGCAGCCGCGTGATCGTCCTGGGTCAGCAACTGCTGATCTGACGCGGCGCCGGGTCTGGATCGCCCGGCATCGACATCGCGCGGAGGCTGGTGGATGGTGGGCCCCGGCAGGACGCGGAGCGTTTGAGGAGAGGACTGACATGATCGATTTCACCCTGGACCCCCGGTTGGAGGACATCCGGCGCCGTACCCGTGATTTCGTCGACACCCATATCCTGCCGGTCGAGGCCGACCGCGCCAACTGGGACGATCATGACAACATCGCCGATGCGCCCCTGCAGGCGCTGCGCGCGCGTGCGCGGGCGGCGGGGCTGTGGTGCCCGCAGGTGCCGCAGGCCCTGGGCGGCATGGGCCTGACCGTCACTGGCCGCGCGGTGATGTACGAGGAGGCGAACCGCTCGATCTTCGGCCCTGCGGTCTTCAACTGCGCGGCCCCCGATGACGGGAACATGGACATCCTGGCCCGCGTGGGCACCCCCGATCAGCAGGCGCGCTGGCTGGCGCCGCTGGTCGCGGGCGCGGTGCGATCATCCTTTGTGATGACCGAACCTGCGCCGGGTGGCGGGTCCGACCCCGGCATGATCGGCACGACCGCCGTGCGGCATGGCGATGTCTGGCGCGTCACGGGCCGCAAGTGGTTCATCACCGGGGCCGAGGGGGCGGCACATTTCATTCTGATCGCGCGCACCGACCCCAACCCCGACGAACGCCGCCGCCATCTGACGGCGTTCCTGTTCCATCGCGACCAGCCTGGCTGGAAGATCCTGCGCCGCATCGCCATCATGGGCCCCGAGGAGCATGGCGGCCATTGCGAACTGGAGTTCGACGGGCTGGAGATCCCCGACGAGAACCGCCTGATGGGCGTGGGCGACGGGCTGAAGGTCACGCAGATCCGGCTTGGCACCGCGCGGCTGACCCACTGCATGCGCTGGCTGGGCTTGGCCAAGCGCGCGATGGCCGAGGCGCAGGCCTATGTCGATGCGCGCGAGGGCTTCGGCATCCGGCTGGCCGACCGAGAATCGGTGCGGCTGATGCTGGGCGGCGTGGCGCTGAACATTCAGATCGGGCGGCTGCTGACGATGAATGCGGCTTGGGCGCTGGACCAGGGCAGCCATGCCCGCAAGGAGGTTTCGATGGCCAAGCTGCATGTCGCCGACACGCTGCATCAGGCCGCCGACGTGGCGATCCAGCTGAACGGCGCGCGGGGATACAGCCGCGACACGGTGCTGGAATGGATCTATCGCTATGCCCGGCAGGCGCGGCTGGTCGATGGCGCCTCCGAGGTGCACCGGATGGTGCTGGCCGATGCCTATGCACGCGAGGGGGACGACTTCTGGGGCTGGGGCGCATGAGCCTGACGGATAACGCCGCACTTGACGCCTGGCTGGCGACGACGCTGGACCTGCCCGGCGCGCGGGTCACCGCCGCGGACAAGCTGTCTGGCGGCGCGATCCAGGAGAATTGGGCGGTGACGGTCACGGCGGACGGGATGTCGCGCCGCCTGGTGATCCGGCGCGACGCCCCCGCGACCATCGCCGCCAGCCGGTCTCGGGCAGAGGAATATGCGATCATCGCCGCGGCCCACCGCGCGGGTGTGCGCGTGCCCGAACCCCTGGGCTTCTGCGATGACCCGACGGTCATCGGCGCGCCCTTCGCGGCGATGGCCTGGGTGGGCGGCACCGGCTATGGCCCCAAGGTCGTGCGCGACACGACGCTTGGCGGCGATCGCGAGGCCTTGGGCCGCGACCTGGGCCGCCAGCTGGCGCTGATCCACAGGATCGATCCGGACCAGGCGCTGGCAAGGGTCCTGGGGCCGCGCCCCGCCGATCCGGCCCTGCAGGCGGTGGCGGGGCTGCGCGGCTGGCTGGATGCGCGGCCCGCGCCGCGACCGGGCCTGGAATGGGCGCTGCGTTGGGCCGAACGCCACGCGCCGGCGCCCGACAGGGTGACCCTGACACATCAGGATTTCCGCACCGGCAATTTCCTGGTCGATGCCGATGGGCTGACGGCCGTTCTGGACTGGGAATTCGCCGCCTGGTCGGACCCGGCCTGCGATCTGGGGTGGTTCTGCGCGGAATGCTGGCGGTTTTCGCGCCCCGATCTGGAGGGTGGCGGCATCGCCAGCCGCGCGGCCGTCCTGTCGGGCTATGCCGCCGCCGGGGGCGTTGTTCCCGACCCCGGCCGCGTGCGGTGGTGGGAGGTCATGGCCCATATCCGATGGGCCGTGATCGCCCTGCAGCAGGGCGACCGCCACGACAGCGGGGCCGAACGCTCGCTGCATCTGGCGCTGACGGGGCGCATCGCCGACACGCTGGAATACCGCCTGCTGCAGATGACCGCGCCGGAGGCCGCATGAGCGACGCACTGGACCTGATCGTCGAGGCCGAGGCGACCCTGCGCCGGGACATCGCCCCTGGCGGGCCGGATGCCCGATACCACGCGCTGCTGGCCGCCAATGCGCTGGCCATGGCGCGGCGAGAGCTGGCCCGCCCGTCGCAGGACGTGACCGCCGATGTGGCCGCGATCCGGGCGGGGGCGCATGACCATGACGCCGACCTGCATGCCCGCCTGCTGGCGGCCGCCCGGCTGCGCGCCTGGATCGCCGACCCCACCACCGCCGAGGAGCCCGCATGAGCATGGATCGTTTCCGCCTGGACGGGCGCGTGGCGCTGGTGACCGGGGCATCGGGCGCGCTTGGCGCGGAATTCGCGCGAACGCTGGCCGGTGCGGGGGCGCGCGTCGTGCTGGCCGCGCGGCGCGTCGATGCGATGCGGGCCCTGGCCGACAGCCTGTCTGACGCCCATTCCATCGCGCTGGACGTAACCGACCCGGGCAACGTCGCCCGCGCCGTGGCCGATGCCGAGGCCTGGGCCGGCGCTCCGGTAGACCTGCTGGTCAACAACAGCGGCATCGCCATTCCCGGTGCGTCGCTGGAACAGTCCGACCAGGACTGGGCGCGGGTGATGGGCGTCAACCTGGACGGGGCACGGCGGATGTCGGTGGCGGTGGCCGCAAGGCTGGTCGAGGCGGGGCGGCCCGGCGCTATCGTCAATGTCGCCTCGATCCTGGGGCTGCGGCAGGGGGCGGGGGTCTCCGCCTATGCCACGTCCAAGGCCGCACTGATCCAGCTGACCAAACAGCACGCCCTGGAATGGGCGCGCCACGGCATCCGCGTGAACGCATTGGCCCCCGGCTATGTCGAGACCGACATCAACCGCGATTTCTTTGCCACCGACCATGGCCAGGCCCAGATCCGCCGCATTCCGCAGCGGCGATTGGGGCAGGCCGGCGATCTGGCCGGGCCGCTGCTGCTGCTTGCCTCTGACGCGGGAGCGTTCATGACCGGATCGGTCCTGGTGGCCGATGGCGGCCACCTGCTGTCCCCGCTGTAGACGCGATCCCCACGGCCACTGGCGCAAGAGGCGCGGGATGGGCTAGCGGCCAGTCGGGGGCACAAAGCCCGCCTCGGCCTCGATCCGTTCGGCGACCAGGTGCTGCAACGTCCAGATGTAATCGTCCTCGATGCCCCATTCGGCCAGTCCGCGCGCGGTGCGCAGCAGATACTCGGCGCCCGATCCCGCAGCGCCCGCAGCGGTCGCCAGCAGCCGCGCCTGCTCCTCGACCGGAAGGCGCGCGACGGGGGCGTCGACCGGATCGGCATAGAAGGTCAGCGCGGATTCGACCCCGCGATCGGTGCGCACCTGGATCCAGCAGGCATTCGCGGCCAGCTCGTGCGCGACCAGTTCGCGGCGCAGGATGGCGCGCATGGATTCGACCTCGGTCCCTTCGGCGATGTCCAGCACCAGCCCCTCGCAGGTTCCGCCCGATGCCAGCGCGAGCATCAGGCCAGGCCGTTCGGGCGTTCCGCGGAAATGGTCCAGCGTCAGCGAAAAATCGCGGTGCCAGCCGATCGCCGTGGCGCGGCGGCGATCCTGCACCGCAAAGCCCGGATTCCAGATCAACGACCCATAGGCGAAGATCGGTATCGGGCCCGTCCGCCCCTGCGTCAGCCGCAGGGCCAGCGCGTCCAGGTCGCCATCCTCCAGCATCCGCCAGGCGGGGTTGTAAAGCAGCCCCTCGGCGGGGGCGACGCTGGCGACGTGGTGATCGCTCAGCGACAGGGTGCGGGCCTTGGGCATCATCCCTCCGGTGTGGCGTGTCGGGCGCAGGTTTTGACCGTCATCCGCCGGGCGTCAACCGCCAAACCTGTCCGCGTCACGACGTCGCGCGCAAATCGGGCGGTTTCGCGGGCCGCCTGCCTGCACGGGCTTCACCCTGCGCGCGATGGCGGCTAGAACGGGGGCAAGGGGCATTCCGGTTGCCCAGACACGCAAATAACCCAAAGGCGCATCCCATGGCCGACGATCTGCTGAACAGCTTTACCTCCGGCCCCGACGATCAGGGGCGCTTTGGCATCTATGGCGGCCGCTTCGTGTCCGAGACGCTGATGCCGCTGATCCTGGACCTGGAGGCGGAATACGAACGCGCCAAGACCGACCCGTCCTTCTGGGCGCAGATGGACGACCTGTGGACGCATTACGTCGGCCGGCCCAGCCCGCTCTATTTCGCGGAACGCATGACCCAGCACCTGGGCGGCGCCAAGATCTACATGAAGCGCGACGAGCTGAACCACACCGGCGCGCACAAGATCAACAACGTGCTGGGCCAGATTCTGCTGGCGATCCGCATGGGCAAGACGCGCATCATCGCGGAAACCGGCGCGGGCCAGCACGGGGTCGCGACGGCCACCGTCTGCGCGCGGTTCGGCCTGAAATGCGTGGTCTACATGGGCGCGCATGACGTGGAACGCCAGTCACCCAACGTCTTCCGCATGCGCCTGCTGGGGGCCGAGGTGATCCCTGTCACGTCGGGGCGCGGCACGCTGAAGGACGCGATGAACGACGCGCTGCGCGATTGGGTGACCAACGTGCGGGACACGTTCTATTGCATCGGCACGGTCGCAGGGCCACACCCCTATCCGGCGATGGTGCGCGATTTCCAGTCGATCATCGGCAAGGAGGTCCGCGAGCAGATCATGCCGCGCGAGGGGCGCTTCCCCGACACGATCATCGCGGCCATCGGCGGCGGGTCGAACGCGATGGGCCTGTTCTATCCGTTCCTGAACGACAAGGACGTGCGCATCATCGGCGTCGAGGCCGGGGGCAAGGGCGTGGACGACCGGATGGAGCATTGCGCCAGCCTGTCGGGCGGCCGCGCCGGCGTCCTGCACGGGAACCGCACCTATCTGCTGCAGGACGATGACGGCCAGATCCTGGAGGGTCATTCGATCAGCGCGGGCTTGGACTATCCGGGCATCGGGCCGGAACACGCCTGGCTGAAGGATATCGGCCGCGCCGAATATGTCAGCATCACGGACGACGAGGCGCTTCGCGCGTTCCAGCTGTGCTGCGCGCTGGAAGGCATCATTCCCGCGCTGGAGCCCAGCCATGCGCTGGCGCATGTCATCAAGATCGCGCCGGACCTGCCCGCCGACCACATCATCGTGATGAACATGTGCGGCCGCGGCGACAAGGACATCTTCACCGTCGCCAAGCATCTGGGCCAGGACCTGAAGACCTGATCAGCGCTTCAGCAGCAGGATGTTCAGGTCCGCTTCCAGCATCGGCAGGGGCATCAGGATGCGCGCCTGCGTCGGGCTGACGACCTCGACCATGCCGACCTCGGGGACGCGCTGCGGCGTGGCCGCGGGGTCGATGCTGTCGGGCAGGTTGGCATAGGGCGGGGCGGTATCGCCGGCGATGTAGCCTGTGCCCAGATAGGCCTGTGCCCCGTCCAGATCGCCGATCATGCCCTGCATCCGCTGTGAGCCGGTCAGTTTCACGAACCCGCCGTCGGTGTCGATGCGACAGCGGAACGGCTGATAGACGACCAGAGGCAACCCGCCGCCCAGCTTCAGCATCCGGCACGACCAGTCGCCGGGCAGCAGGGCCGCGGCCTGATCGGCGGGCAGGGGGCGGCCTGCCAGACCCTGCATCAGCACGGCCAGATCGTCCGGCGTTCCCTGCGCAAGGGCGCCCCTCAGCGTGCGTCCGGCCACCGTATCGACGTGTTCCAGCCGGATGCGGTCTTCGGCGCGGATGATGGGTGCAAGGTCGGGGCCGAAGGCCGCGGCGGGTGTCGCGGCCAGCGCCGCGATCAGGATCGCCGTCCTAGTCCGCATCGGTCCCGGCATGGCGCTTCAACAACTCCAGCGGCACGATCTCCAGCGCGCGTTTGTGCGTGGATTCCAGCACCACGGTCGGCGCGGCGAATTCCTGCGCCGCCTGCAGAAAGCGGCTGGCGCACAGGCACCAGCGCTGACCGGCCTTCAGCCCCGCAAAGCCGTATTCCGGCCGCGGGGTCGTCAGGTCATTGCCCAGATAGCGCGACATCGCCAGGAATTCGTCGGTCAGGATCACGCAGACCGTGTGACTGCCCTGGTCCTCGGGCCCGGTGTCGCAGCAGCCGTTGCGAAAAAATCCGGTCATCGGCTTGGTCGAACAGGGCTGCAAGACGCCGCCCAGCACGTTGATCGAAGCGTCCATGGGGTCTCCTTTGCGCCCAGCCTAGGCGCAGCCGGGCGCCGGGGAAAGTCACAACTGTTTCGGCTGCCAGTCGATCCAGCGCCCGTGAAAATCCGCGCGGCCAAGCGACCAGTCGCGCCGGGTGCCGTCCCACAGCGTCAGGTCCAGCGCCGCGCCCTCGCCACCATCGGCCTCCATCCGCAGATGGGCCACGGGGGCCGACGGGGTCGCGGTCCGGCCTGCTTGGGACAGTGCGTCAGTGCAGGCCTGCGCCGTCGCGGGCGGAAAATACTGGGCCGCGACGGTGTGATAGACCAGCGTCAGCCGGTCCGGCACCGGCTTGGCCAACCGGTCGGCCAGCCAAGCACCCGCATCGCCACGGTCGACCTGCGGCGGGTCCCGCCGGGCCAGGTCCAGCGCCGCCCGCAGGCGCGCCATGCGGTCATGCTGATCGGCCCAGCAATAGGCCATCAGTCGCAGCCCGTCGCGATCCGGGTCCAGCGGGTTCAGGTCGACCCCGCGACGGCTGGCAACCGTTACCGACCCCTGCGGCATCGCGCCCCGCCATTCGGGTGTCAGCACCACGCCGGTTTCCCCCGTACCCAGGTGATAGCGGTCGAAATTCAGGTTCAATCCGGCCGACGCCCCCAGCTCCAGCAGCCGCAGCGGCAGGGGTGACAGCGCACTGAGGAACCGTGCCGCGGCGATCAGGGCCGCGGACCGGGCGACCTCGTTCGTCTGCGGGGGGCTGTCCAGCCATGACAGGATGGTTTCCGCATGATCGTCCAGCACGCGGCGCAGCAGGGCCGGGTCCACAACGCCGCCGTCATAGGCGCGTGCAAGGTCAGGGGCCTGCCCGGTCAACACCAGCGCATGCAGCGCCCCGCACAGGCGCAGGGGCAGCGAATCCGCCGCGGTGGACGGATCGCCCGTCCAGCCCAGCACGCGGTCAGCGACGGGTCCGTCGGCCAGAACCTGGGGCAGGGTCCGGCACAGCTGTGCCGTCAGCGGTGAGCCAAGCGCGGCACAGGCGCGGGCCTGATGGGCAAAGGCCGCGGCGACCGTCACTTGAACCGGTCGCTCAGCGCGCGCAGGCGGTCGGTCAGGGTGACGGGCTGGAGCGCGGGGTCCGGTTTCGGCGCGGGCGGTCGTGCGGGTTTCGGGGCCGGGGCCGGGGCCTCGGTCCCGCTGTTGCGTGCCGGGGCGGTGCGGTTCGCCACCGCGTTCTGGAACCGGCCGCCATCGCCGGCCGCCAGCGCCGGGGCGCCGTCCGAGATGCCACGCAACAGGTCGTCCAGCCAATCCTGCTCTGCCTTGGCAAAGTCGGACAGCACATAGGACGCGACCTTGTCCTTGTGCCCCGGATGCCCGATGCCAAGCCGCACCCGTCCGTACTCCGTGCCGATATGCTGGTGGATCGAGCGAAGACCGTTATGGCCCGCATGCCCGCCGCCCTGCTTAACGCGGCACTTGCCGGGCGCCAGGTCCAGTTCGTCATGCAGCACGATGACGTCGGCGGGCGTCAGCTTCAGATAGCGCGCGGCCTCTCCGACGGACTGGCCGGACAGGTTCATGAAGGTCTGCGGTTTCAGCAGCGTGACGCGCATGTCGCCAAGGCGGCCATCGGCGGCCATGCCCTGAAACCGGGCGCGCCACGGGGTGAAATCGTGGTCCGCGGCGATCCGGTCCAAGGCCAGAAACCCGATGTTGTGACGATTGGCCGCATATTTCGCGCCGGGATTGCCCAGCCCCACGATCAGCTTCACGGCTGCCTCCTGCCCGCCCGCCGGGGGCGATTTGCGTTCCATCCCTTGCGGCTGTCCTTGCCCGTTACTAAGACTCTGTCAACACTTCGCGGGTAAGACAGGGACAAGTGCCCGGTCGAATCGCGGGGACAGGGGCGAACAGGCAAGGACAGAAGATGAGCGATCCGGCAGAATTCTACATGAACACCCTGGTGCCGATGGTGGTCGAACAGACCTCGCGCGGGGAACGGGCCTATGACATCTTCTCGCGTCTGCTGAAGGAGCGCATCATCTTCGTCTCGGGTCCCGTCCATGACGGGATGTCGACGCTGATCTGCGCGCAGTTGCTGTTCCTCGAGGCGGAGAACCCGTCCAAGGATATCAGCATGTATATCAACAGTCCCGGCGGTGTCGTGACCTCGGGTCTGTCGATCTATGACACCATGCAGTACATCAAGCCGCGCGTCTCGACGCTGGTGGTGGGGCAGGCGGCGAGCATGGGCTCGCTGCTTCTGGCGGCCGGAGAGCCGGGGCTGCGCTATTCGCTGCCGAACAGCCGCGTGATGGTCCACCAGCCGTCGGGCGGATACCAGGGCCAGGCCACCGACATCCTGATCCACGCGCGCGAAACCGAAAAGCTGAAGCGTCGCCTGAACGAGATCTATGTCCATCACACCGGCAAATCCCTGACCGAGGTGGAGGAAGCGCTGGAGCGCGACCGCTTCATGACCGCGGACGAGGCGAAGGACTGGGGCCTGATCGACGAGGTAGTGGCTCCGCGCGGCAAGGCCGTCCCGGAGAAGAAATAGCTTTGATGGGGATTGTGACGGGCCGGACTGGCCCGTAACATAGCGTGAATGACCCGCGGCGGCCGATCCGCCGCGGAAACCCGAAGATGCGGCGCGCGGAAACCCGATCCCGCCGTCGCCCGCCCCGCGTCCTTGCGGGACGGCAGTCAAGGAAATGGACGATGGCGAACCAGTCCGGCAGCGACAGCAAGAACACGCTCTATTGCAGCTTCTGCGGCAAGAGCCAGCACGAGGTCCGCAAGCTGATTGCGGGACCGACCGTGTTCATCTGCGACGAATGCGTCGAACTGTGCATGGACATCATCCGCGAAGAGACCAAGACCAGCGGTCTGAAGTCCGGCGACGGCGTGCCCACCCCGCGGGAGATTTGCGGTGTGCTGGATGATTACGTCATCGGGCAGGAGCATGCCAAGCGCGTGCTGTCCGTGGCCGTGCACAACCATTACAAGCGTCTGAACCACGGCTCCAAGACCGACATCGAGCTGGCCAAGTCGAACATCCTGCTGATCGGGCCGACCGGCTGCGGCAAGACGCTGCTGGCGCAGACCTTGGCGCGCATTCTGGACGTGCCCTTCACGATGGCGGACGCGACCACGCTGACCGAGGCGGGCTATGTCGGCGAGGATGTCGAGAACATCATCCTGAAGCTGCTGCAGTCGTCCGAATACAACGTCGAACGGGCACAGCGCGGCATCGTCTATATCGACGAGGTCGACAAGATCACCCGCAAGTCGGACAACCCGTCCATCACTCGTGACGTGTCCGGCGAGGGCGTGCAGCAGGCCTTGCTGAAGATCATGGAGGGTACGGTCGCCTCGGTTCCCCCGCAGGGCGGGCGCAAGCATCCCCAGCAGGAGTTCCTGCAGGTCGACACGACCAACATCCTGTTCATCTGCGGCGGCGCCTTTGCCGGTCTGGACCGCATCATCGCACAGCGCAACAAGGGCACGGCGATGGGCTTTGGCGCCTCGGTCAAGGAAACGGGTGATCAGGGCGTCGGCGAGCTGTTCAAGGAACTGGAGCCCGAGGATCTGCTGAAGTTCGGCCTGATCCCGGAATTCGTCGGCCGTCTGCCGGTCATCGCGACCCTGACCGACCTGGACGAAGAGGCGCTGATCATCATCCTGACCAAGCCGAAGAACGCCCTGGTCAAGCAGTACCAGCGCCTGTTCGACCTGGAGGGCGTCCAGCTGACCTTCACCGACGACGCGTTGACCGCCATCGCCAAGCGCGCGATCAAGCGCAAGACCGGTGCCCGCGGCCTGCGGTCGATCATGGAGGAGATCCTGCTGGACACCATGTTCGAACTGCCCGGACTGGACAGCGTTCAGGAGGTCGTGGTCAACGACGAGGCCGTAGACAACCCCACCGCCAAGCCCCTGCTGATCCATGTCGATCCCAAGAAGGAAACCGCCTCGGCCGGGTAATCGGGGCATCCGCGCAAGGCTGGACCTTGCGCGGAAACTGGGGCATATCCCAAGGGCAAAACTGATCGTTGAGGGTCCTGCCGATGTCGTTCCTGCTGCGCTTTCTGACCTGGTGGAACAGCCAGACGCTGAACACTCAGTTCTGGACCTGGCGCAACGGCGTCAAGGTTGGTGAGGATGCGGCCGGAAACATCTTCTACAAGACCAAGGACGGCAAGCGCCGTTGGGTCATCTATAAATCCGAATCCGAGGCCAGTCAGATTTCGCCCGAATGGCACGGCTGGCTGCACCACACCTGGAACGAGGCGCCGACCGAACTGGCCGTCCCGCGCAAGGCGTGGGAACAGCCGCACCAGGCCAACCTGACCGGCACGCCTGGCGCCTATGTGCCGGCCGGGTCGCTGTATCGCGCGGCACCCGCGGTGCGCAGCGATTATGACGCGTGGCGCCCGGAATAGGATGTCGACCGACATCGCCCATGGGACCGAGGCGCGGGCCGAACTGATCGCCGGTGGCATCGTCCTTGCGGTCGCCGCGGGCTTTCTTGCTTGGGCGGCGCAGGGCCAATGGGGCGGCGGATCGGGTTATCCGCTGATCGCATCTTTTCCGGATGTCGACGGGGTCGCGGTCGGGACAGAGGTCCGTTTGGCCGGTGTTCGTATCGGCCGCGTCAGTGAGGTTCGGTTGAACCCGCAGACCTATCTGGCCGATGCGGTCCTGACGATCCCAGACGACATTGCGCTGCCCACGGACAGCGCGGCACTTATCCAGTCCGACGGCCTGTTGGGCGGCGCGTACATCCAGCTGCAGCCTGGCGGAGCGATGGACAATCTTGCCCCAGGGGACGAGATCGAGGATGTGCAGGGCGCGGTCAGTTTACTGCAGCTGATGCTGAAATTCGTCGACAGCCAATCGGCCGATGAGGCTGTGCCATGATTCGCGCCGCGCTTTGCCTGATGCTGATGGCAACACCCTTGGCCGCGCAGGACACCGTGCGCGCACAGGGCGCGATGCTGCGGGGTCTGGACAAGGTGTCGGGGCGGACGACGGACCTGCCGCTTCAGATCGGTCAGGCCGTCCGTTACGGGCGGTTGGAGATCAGGCTGGGCGAATGCCGCTATCCTGCAGGCGATCCCAGCTCTGACGCCTTCGCGCAGCTGACCATCACCGACCTGCGGCAGAACGCGACGGTCTTCAGCGGCTGGATGATCGCCAGCTCGCCCGCGCTGTCGGCGCTGGATGACGCGCGCTACGATGTCTGGGTCATGTCCTGTCAGGGCTGAGCGGCCAGCATCTCGGCTGAGGGCAGTGGCGCCGCACGGATGTCGGCCTTGCGGCGGAGGGCCGCGGTCAGCCGAGTGTGATAGGTCTTGCGCGGAATTTCGATCCCACCCATCCGGGCGAGATGCGGCGTCAGGAACTGCGTGTCGAACAAGGTGAAGCCGCATCGCTTCAGGTGCGTCGACAGCCACCACAGCGCCATCCGCGATCCGTTCTCGCGGGCCGAAACCATGGATTCGCCGAAAAACGCCCCCCCAAGGGTCACGCCGAACAGACCGCCCGCGAAGGCCCCGTCATGGCGGATCTCGATGGCGTGCGCGTGGCCCGCGCCGTGCAGCGCCTGGTACAGGTCGGCCAGCGGAGCGTTGATCCACGTCGTTTCGCGGTCGGCACAGGCGGCGACCACGGTTGCGAAATCGCCGTCCAGATGCGCGGACCATCCACCACGCCGCAGGTCTCGCCGCAAAGAGCGCGCGACATGGACGCCCCCCACCGGCAGGACCCCCCGCATCGGGGGGTCGAACCAGTACAGGCGGTCGTCATCCGCGCTTTCGGCCATCGGAAAGACGCCGCGCGCATAACCGGTCAGCAGCTGCGCAGGCGTCAGCATCGGGCCCTTACGCGTAATGCCGGGCCAGCCAGCGTTCCAGCCAGTGGATCGAATAGTTCCCCGACTGGATGTCCGGTTCCGCCAGCAGATCACGGAACAGCGGCACTGTCGTGTCGACCCCGTCCACGATCAGTTCGCCCAAGGCGCGCGACAGACGGGCCAGCGCCTCGTCCCGGTCCCGACCGTGAACGATCAGCTTGCCGATCAGGCTGTCGTAATAGGGCGGGATCGAATAGCCCTGATACAGCGCCGAATCCATCCGCACGCCCAGACCGCCAGGGGCGTGATACTGGGTGATCTTGCCGGGGCAGGGAGAGAAGCTGGGCACCTTCTCGGCGTTGATCCGCACCTCGATCGAATGGCCGTTGATCACCAGGTCCTCCTGGTGGAACTCCATCGGCAGGCCGGCGGCGACGCGGATCTGCTGGCGCACCAGATCGACCCCGAAGATCGCCTCGGTCACCGGATGTTCCACCTGCAGGCGGGTGTTCATCTCGATGAAGTAGAACTCTCCGTCCTCGAACAGGAATTCGATCGTGCCGGCGCCGGAATAGCCGATCTTTGCGACGGCATCGGCGCAGACCTTTCCGATCCGGGCGCGCTGTTCGGCGGTGATGGCGGGGCCGGGGGCCTCCTCCAGCACCTTCTGGTGGCGGCGCTGCAGCGAGCAGTCGCGTTCGCCCAGATGCACGGCGCGGCCCTTGCCGTCGCCGAAGACCTGGATCTCGATGTGGCGCGGGCGCTGGAGGTATTTCTCCAGATAGACGTCGGGGTTGCCGAAGGCTGCCTTGGCCTCGGACCGCGCGGTGCGGAAGGCGACCTCAAGGCCCGCCTCGTTCTCGGCGACCTTCATGCCGCGACCGCCGCCGCCTGCCGTGGCCTTGATGATGACCGGATAGCCGATCTGGGCCGCGACCGCCTTGGCCTGTTCCACGTCGTTCACGCCACCGTCGCTGCCGGGCACGCAGGGCACGCCAAGCGCCTTCATCGTGTCCTTGGCGGTGATCTTGTCGCCCATGATGCGGATGTGTTCGGCACGCGGACCGATGAAGGTGATGCCGTGATCTTCCAGCATCTGCACGAAACCCGCATTCTCGGACAGGAAGCCGTAGCCCGGGTGGATCGCCTGCGCGCCCGTGATCTCGCAGGCCGAAATCAGGGCTGGCATCGACAGATAGGATTGCGCCGAGGACGGCGGACCGATGCAGACCGATTCGTCTGCCATGCGGACATGCATCGCGTCGGCGTCGGCGGTCGAATGGACCGCGACCGATGCGATGCCCATCTCGCGGCAGGCGCGGATCACGCGCAGCGCGATCTCGCCCCGGTTGGCGATGAGGATCTTGTCGAACATGGGCTTACTCGACGATCATCAGGGGGGTGCCGAATTCGACCGGGTTGCCGTCATCGACCAGGATGCGGCGCACCGTGCCCGCGCGGGGCGCGGGAATGTGGTTCATCGTCTTCATGGCCTCGACGATCATCAGCGTGTCGCCCTCGGCCACGGTCTGACCGACGGTGACGAAGGCCGCGGCGCCGGGTTCAGCCGACAGATAGGCGGTACCCACCATGGGCGATGTCACGGCGCCGGGCAGGCTGGCCGGATCGGCGCTGGCCGCGGCAGAGGCGGGCGCAGTGGCCGCGGCGGGCGCCGGGGCGGATGCCTGCGGTGCCGGGGCGGAGGGCGCCGCGGGGCTCTGGGCATAGACGACCTGCTTGCCCTGCTTGGTCAGGCTGACCGTCAGGCGGTCATGCTCGCCGTATTCGCGCTTGACCTGGATCTCGTTCAGCTCGCTGGAGTTCAGCAGCTCGGCCAGCGAGCGGATGAAGGCCACGTCGCCCTCGTGATGCTTGTCGTGGTGGGAATCGTTGCTCATGCCATCCTCTGACGTGTTCTGGTCGGGCCGCGTCCACGCGCGGCGATTGCAGGGCTTATAGCCCCTGTGCCTGCCCGAGGGGAAGGGTCCCGTCGCGCTTTGCGCGCTCAGGCGCCGGGGCGCGCGGCCTTTTCTGCCAAGCCAGAGGTGCCTTCGCGCCGCGTCAGCTCCGCCTCGACGTCCTCCAGCGTGATGTCGCGCGCGGCCAGCATGACCAGCAGGTGGAACATCACGTCGGCGGCCTCGGCGGTCAGGCGGGCGCGGTCGCCCTTGACCGCCTCGATGATCGCCTCGACGGCCTCCTCGCCGAACTTCTCGGCGCATTTCTCGGGGCCCTTGGCCAGCAGTCTGGCGGTCCAGCTGCTGTCGGGGTCGGCGGTCTTGCGGTCCTGGACGGTCGCGGCCAGGCGGTGCAGGGCAGTCATGTCAGCCTCATGGGAATGCCGGCGGCGGCCATGTGGGCCTTGGCCTCGGCGATGGTATGCATACCGAAATGGAAGATGCTGGCGGCCAGAACGGCGCTGGCATGACCTTCGGTCACGCCCTCGACCAGGTGGTCCAGCGTGCCGACGCCGCCGGATGCGATGACCGGAACGTTCACCGCATCGGCGATGGCCCGCGTCAGCGGCAGGTTGAACCCCGACCGCGTCCCGTCCC
Source organism: Paracoccus sp. S4493 (assembly GCF_000967735.1). Lineage (NCBI taxonomy): Bacteria > Pseudomonadati > Pseudomonadota > Alphaproteobacteria > Rhodobacterales > Paracoccaceae > Paracoccus > Paracoccus sp. S4493. The sequence continues at coordinate 78,972 of NZ_JXYF01000010.1, read as the reverse complement.
GGTCCATCGAGGTCAGCAGGATCTCTCCCGCGCCCTTGGCTTCGACCAGTCGCGCGAACTCCACCGCGTCGATACCGGTGGGCTTGCGGCCGCCATGGGTGAAGATCTCCCACCGGCCGTCTTCCACGGTCTTTGCGTCGATCGCCACGACGATGCACTGGCTGCCGAACCGGTCGGCGGCAGCGGCCACCACATCCGGGTCGGCCACGGCCGCGGAGTTGAAGCTGACCTTGTCGGCCCCAGCCAGCAGCAGCGCCCGTACGTCGTTGTGCGTGCGCACGCCACCGCCCACGGTCAGCGGGACAAAGCATTGTTCCGCCGTCCGGGTCACCAGATCGAACATGGTGCCGCGATTTTCATGGGTGGCATGAATGTCCAGAAAGCAGATCTCGTCCGCGCCGGCGGCGTCATAGGCGCGTGCGGCTTCGACCGGGTCGCCGGCATCGACCAGGTCGACGAAGTTCACGCCCTTGACCACGCGTCCGTCGGCGACGTCCAGGCAGGGAATGATCCGGGTCTTGAGCATCGTCGGGGCCTTTGGCTGGGGCTGGTAAGCCCTGGGTTCTAGCGCAGCGGCGGCGGCGGGACCAGTGGTCCGCGCCCGCCCGTGTCAGGCCAGCGCGGCCAGCGCCTGGCGCAGGTCCAGCGCGCCGTCGTAAAGCGCGCGCCCCGAGATCGCGCCCGCGATCACCTTGGTGTCGTCAAGCGCCTTCAGGTCGGCCAGCGACGAGACCCCGCCGGATGCGATCACAGGAATGGTGACGGCGCGGGCCAGCGCCTCGGTCGCGTGGATGTTGGGGCCGCCCATCGCGCCGTCGCGGTCGATGTCGGTATAGATAATCGCGGCGACGCCCACGTCCTGGAACCGGCGGGCCAGGTCGGTGGCGTTCACGTCGGTTTCCGTGGCCCAGCCACGCGTCGCGACCTTGCCTGCGCGGGCGTCGATACCGACCGCGATGCGGCCGGGAAACGCGTCGGCGGCCTCGCGCACCAGGTCGGGATTCTCGACCGCGACGGTGCCCAGGATCACGCGGGTCAGGCCGCGCTCCAGCCAGGATTCGATCGTCGCCATGTCACGGATGCCGCCGCCCAGCTGGGTCGGAATGTCGGTAGCCGCCAGGATCGCCTCGACCGCCGCGGCATTCACGGGCTTGCCCTCGAAGGCGCCGTTCAGGTCGACCAGGTGCAGCCATTCGGCACCCGCATCCTGGAACGCACGGGCCTGGGCCGCGGGATCGGTGCCGAAGACGGTCGCGGCCTCCATGTCGCCGCGCAGCAGGCGCACGCAGTTGCCGTCCTTCAGGTCGATGGCGGGATAGAGGATCATGGCGGCACGCTCCGGTCTCAAGGGTTGCGCCCCCTTTGCCACGGGGCGGGCGGGAACGGCAAGGGACCTGACGTCATGCTTGCCCGGACGGGGGCGGCCCGCGCAATCTGGTCGCACCCTGAGGAGGAGGGACCCATGCGTCACATCATTCTGGCCGCCACGTTCGCGCTGGCTGCAGGGGCGGCCAGCGCCGACCCGATCGAAGGGGTCTGGCAGACCCAGCCCGACGAGGGCGCGTTCGCCCATGTCACCGTCTCGCCCTGCGGCGGCGCATTCTGCGGCACGATCACCCGGACCTATCGCGACACGGCCGAATACCAGTCGCCCAACCTGGGCCGCCAGATCGTTATCGACATGGCACCCCAGGGCGGTGGCAACTACGCGGGTCGCGTCTGGCGGCCGTCCAACGACAAGATCTATGCCGGCAAGGCCTCGGTCGCGGGCGACCGGATGAGCCTGTCGGGCTGCATCGCCGGTGGCCTGCTGTGCAGCAGCCAGACCTGGGTGCGGGTGCCGTAGCACCGACAGAACAGTGATCGGGGCCGGGCGAACCTGCCGCGGCCCCGACGCGTTCCCTGGGCGAAACAGCAACCAAGGAACGCACCATGCCGATGATTTCCGCGAATGATGGCACGCAGCTTTACGTCAAGGACTGGGGGCAGGGCCGCCCGGTCGTCCTGATCCATGGCTGGCCGCTGACCGCAGACAGCTGGGAGACGCAGGCCCTGGGCCTGGCCGAGGCGGGCTATCGCGTCGTCAGCTATGACCGCCGCGGATTCGGCCGGTCCGAACAGCCTTGGAACGGCTATGATTACGACACGCTGTCGGACGATCTGGCCGCGGTGATCGACGAGTTGGAACTGACCGACGCGGCCATCATCGGATTTTCCATGGGCGGCGGAGAGGTCGCCCGCTATGTCTCGCGCCACGGCGCAAAGGGGGCCAGCCGGTTGGGGTTCATCTCGTCTGTCGCGCCGGGGCTGCTGAAATCCGACGCCAATCCCGACGGTGCCCCGGCCGACCTGTTCGAGGGGATGCGCGACGGGCTGCGCAAGGACCGTCCGGCCTTCCTGCAGGATTTCGCCAAGCAGTTCTATGGCCAAGGCCTTCTGGGCGGCGTCAGTCAGGCCGTTCTGGACTGGACGCAGGGCATGGCGATGATGGCCAGCCCGCGCGCCACGATCGAATGCGTGACAGCGTTCGGGATGACCGATTTCACCGCGGACGTGGCGCAGATCAACCTGCCCACGCTGATCGTGCATGGCACGGCAGACAAGATCGTGCCCATCGCCGCCACCGCGCACCGGATGGCCAAGATGGTCCCGAGCGCAAAACTGATCGAATACGACAACGCCCCGCACGGACTGGCCGCCACGCATGGCGAGCGGCTGCTGGACGAACTCAAGGCGTTTCTGGCCTGATCGGGGACAGGGGGCGGACCGTCCGCCCCCTGTCGCCTATTCTGCCGCCTGCGCCGCGCGCCACTGAGACACGCAGGGGATCTTGTCGCGGTCGCAGCGGTCGGAGTATTTGCGGGCGATGTCACGGACCTCTGACAGCAGACCCTCGGCCAGGGTAATCGGCTGCAGGCCCAACCCCAGAAAGCTGTCGTTGACGACATGCAGGTCGTTCTCGTCAGCCTCGTTGCGAGGATTCTTCTGGAACGCGACCTCGGTCCCCGTGCGGTCCGAGATCATCTGCGCCAGGTCGCGGACGCGGTGCGTCTCGGTCATCTGGTTCAGGATCTGCACCCGGTCGCCGCGTTTGGGCGGGTTTGCAATGGCCAGTTCGATGCAGCGGCAGGTGTCCTGAATGTGGATGAAGGCGCGCGTCTGGCCGCCCGTTCCGTGCACGGTCATCGGATAGCCGATGGCCGCCTGCATCAGGAACCGGTTCAGCACCGTCCCATAGTCGCCATCGTAATCGAAGCGATTGATCAACCGTTCGTCCATCTGCGTTTCGGCCGTCTGCGTGCCCCAGACGATGCCCTGATGCAGGTCGGTGATCCTCAGGCCGTCGTTCTTGTTGTAGTAGAAGAAGAACAGCGCATCCTGGGTCTTGGTCATGTGATAGATGCTGCCCGGATTGGCCGGGTACAGGATCTGCTGGTCATGGGGTCCCTGCGCGGTCTGCACTGTCACGTCCAGATAGCCCTCTGGGATCTTCATGCCGGCGGTGCCATAGCCATAGACGCCCATCGTGCCCAGGTGCACCAGATGGATGTCCTGACCCGATTCGACGATCGCGGCCAGCACGTCATGCGTCGCATTCAGGTTGTTGTTGACGGTGTAGCGCTTGTGGCGGGCCGATTTCATGGAATAGGGCGCCGCACGCTGTTCGGCGAAATGCACGATCGCATCGGGCCGTTCACGCTCCAACAGCGCCAGCAGCCGGTCGTAGTCCTGACCGACGGTCAGATCTTCGGTCCGGATGTGGTTGCCGGTCACCTCGGCCCAGGCACGGACGCGCTCGCCCAGGGGGCGGATCGGCGTCAGGGAGGCGACCTCCAACTCGACATCGATCTTGCGACGCGAGAGGTTGTCGACGATCACGACGTCGTGACCGCGGGCGGACAGGTGCAGGGCCGTGGGCCAGCCGCAGAAACCGTCTCCGCCCAGAACGATGATCTTCATGATATGCCTTGCCGAATGATGCGCTGAATTCATTCAAATCAATATCCATGCGCGCATGCAAGCGCCACCCCCGCAGGGGTTGCGTCATCCGGATGTCATGAAACCGGCGGCAATCAGCCTGTCTGGGCCTGCTGCATGTTGACCATATGCGCCGCGATGGCGTCTTCCAGGTCGGGATAGAAGGTCAGCTTGCCCTGTTCCAGGACCGCCCCTGCGTGGCAGGTCTCGCGCAGCATTCCCATCGAATGCGCGACCACGATGGCCCCGGCATTCGACATGCGTTCGTTGAAGACGCGGTTGGACTTGGTGCGGAAGGCCGCGTCGCCCACGGCCGAGACCTCGTCCACCAGGTAGGTGTCGAAGGGCACCGCCATCGACAGGCCGAAGGCCAGGCGTGACCGCATCCCCGAGGAATAGGTGCGGATCGGCAGCTTGAAGTGATCGCCCAGTTCGGCGAAATCCTGGACAAAGTACAGCAGCTCCTCGGTGTCCACGCCATAGATGCGCGCGACAAAGCGGCAGTTCTGCTCTCCCGTCAGTTCTCCGCTGAACGAACCGGCAAAACCCACCGGCCAGCTGATCGTCCCCGTGGACAGCACCTTGCCCGACGACGGCAGCATGGCCCCCGAGATCATCCGCAGCAGCGACGACTTGCCCGCGCCGTTGCGCCCCAGCAGCGCGACCGACACGCCGGACGGAAAGATCGCGGTGATGTCGTCGGCCACCACCTTGTGCTTGCCGTTCAGCGTGTAAGTCTTGCAGAGGTTCTGCAGATAGATCATCGCCGGTCGCGCAGGCTGTAGAAGATCAGGCTGCCGATCACCCACAGCACCGTCAGGAACCCTGCGATCATCAGCAGCAGCTTTGCGCGTTCGGGGAACTCGGCCTCCTGTGCAAGCGTCGGGCGGATATATGGTGCCAGGTAACGCGACTGGCGCACGGCCTCGGCCCGCGCGGTCTCGAAGCCGGCAAGGGCCGCGGTATAGGTGGCCTCGGCGAACTGCCGATCGACGGTCAGGATCTCGAACTGGCCCACGACGTCGGACAGGGCCTCCTCGCCGCCAGTCGACCCGAACTTCTGGCGCTCGGCCTCGATCTGGTCGCGGATGACTTGGATGCGCAGTTCGGCCTGGCCGATCCGCGGGTCCTCGGGCTGCGCGTTCGCCTGCAGCAGGCCCAGGCCGACCAGCTGTTCGGCCAGTTGTTGCTGCAGCGATGTGACGACGCCGATCTGACCTTGCACGTCGGCGACCGGGTCCACCAGCTGATAGCGGTTGCGGAACTCGGTCACCTCCTGGCGGGCCTCGCGCAGGCGATCCTGCGCCCGATCCAGCTCGTCGCGGGCATAGCGCAGGGCATCCTCGCGGGCGATGTCGTTCAGACGGTTGATCAGGATGCCGCCCTCTTCCAGGATCGCGTTGGCGATGGTCTGGGCGTCCACAGGGTCGAAGGCCAGGATGCGCAGGTCGATCATCCCGGAATCGTAATGGATGCGGACCTTCCGCTCCCATTCCTCGACCAGGTCCTCCAGCGACGGCCCGCCGTTGAAGCCGAAGATCGGATCGCCCGGCGCCTTGGACCAGACCTCGCGCAGGTCGATGCGGGCATTGACCCGTTCGACCAGGTCACGGCTCTGGATGAACTTGTAGAGGATGTCGGTGTCGCTGGTCGAACTGGACGTGACCCCCACCAGAGACCCCAGCCCACCCAGAACGTCCGCCGGGCTGGGCGCGGATTCGCTGCGGACCGAGAAGCCGACATAGGACGCGTACTGGTCCGATGCGCGCGTATAGATGTACAAGGCGCTGAGGAGGACAGGAATGATCACCATCAGGACAAAGCTGATGGCCATGCCGTAATGGCGCCGATGCAGGCGCGCCGGACCGGCCGGGGGCAGAACGGGCTGCTGCATCGCGGCCTGGATGCGGGCCTGCATCTGCGGATTGTGCTGGCCGGGGCGGATCACCTGCTGGCCTGCGCCCTGACCGGGGCGATGGACCATCTGGCCACCCTGCTGGCCCTGCGGACGGGGCTGACCTGCGCCCGGTCCTTGGGGCCGCAGCGGTTGACCCTGTCCTGCCTGCCCCTGGGTTGCCCCTTGGCCCTGTGCGGGGCCCTGGGGGCCTTCCTGCGGTGCGGTGGCACCGGGGGGCGTGTTCCTGTGGGGACCGGAGTTGGAATCCTGGGCGGACATGCGCTTACCCCGCCTGCCTTGTTGATCTTGCTGGCGCCGTCATACATAAGCGCGCAGAACAGTTCCAGCACCGATCCGTTGCCAGGATCGTGAGCAGCGCAAACGCGCCCCCGGCGCCATCCGTGATCCGCATGTCCCAGTCCACCACGCCCCGACACGGCCCGCCCGCCGCCCCCCTGCCGCAGCGCAAGACCGCCGCGCAGGGCCCGCGCGTCCTCAAGGAGGTGCGAAAGCACCGCAGCTTCGCCAGCCTGCGCGCCATCACGGCGTTGATCCTGCGCGAGGTCCAGACCAGCAACGGCCGCGCCTCGGGGGGATATTTCTGGGCGGTCGCGGAACCTGCGGGCGGGATCATGCTGCTGACGCTGATCTTTTCGGTCACCTTCGCGCTGCCGCCGATCGGGACAAGCTTTGCGATGTTCTATGCCACTGGGATGGTGCCGTTCCTGGGATACATGGACATCTCGAACAAGGTCGCGTCCTCTGTGCGCTATTCAATGGCGCTCCTCAGCTATCCGGCTGTGACCTTCATGGACGCGTTGCTGGCACGGATCGCCTTCAACGCGATCACCCAGGTGATGGTGGCCACGGTGATCTTCACGGCGATCATGATGACGTCGGAAACCCGGACCGACCCGCAGATGGACCTGATCGCGATCGGCCTGGCGATGATGATCCTGACGGGTGCTGCCATTGGCGTCATGAACTGCTTCCTGTTCGAGGCGGTCAGTTGGTGGCAGCCCCTGTGGGCGATCTTCATGAAGCCGTTCTTCCTGCTCTCGTGCATCTTCTTCATGTTCGACGATGTGCCCCAGCCCTATCAGGACTGGCTGTGGTGGAACCCGCTGATCCATGTCATTGGACAGATGCGGCGGTCGTTCTATCCGCAATATGCCGGCGAATACGTCAGCTATACCTATGTCTTCGGGCTTGGGCTGGGGCTGTTCGCCCTGGGGCTGGCGCTGCTGGTCCGGTACCACCGTGACCTTCAGAACAGCTAGCCTCGCGGGTCGATCAGGCGCGCCAGGACCGCGGCCTGCGTGATACGCCCGCCGCCCTGCACGGGCAGGGCCGTGCGATCCGCCAAGAGGCCCATGACCGCGCGCACCGGCATGTCGCGGGGCACGGGCTCTCCCTCGGCGGTGCCGGGTTCGGCGACGTCCTCGGCGGTCAGCACGCCAAGCGGGTTCATGTGCGCTACGAAATCGGCGACGTAGTCGCTGATCGGGTTGGCGATGATCTCTCTGGCCGTTCCGATCTGCACGATGCGTCCGCCCTCCATCAACGCGATGCGGTTGCCCAGCTTAAAGGCCTCGTCCAGGTCATGGCTGACGAAGATGATGGTCCGCCCGGTCTTGGCTTGCAGCTCCAGCAGTTCGTCCTGCAGCCGGGCGCGGATCAGCGGGTCCAGCGCACTGAACGGTTCGTCCATCAGCAGGATCGGCGCCTCGGTCGCAAAGGCGCGGGCCAGGCCGACCCGCTGCTGCATGCCGCCGGACAGCTCTCCGACCTTGCGGTCGGCCCATTCCGACAGGCCCACGGTCGCCAGATGGCCCTCTATCTTGCTGCGCCGTTCGGCCTGCGACATGCCCGCCAGTTCCAGCCCAAGGCCGACATTGTCGCGCACCGTGCGCCATGGCAGCAGGCCGAAGGCCTGGAACACCATCGCTACGTCGCGCAGGCGGATGTCGCGCAGCGCCCGGCTGCCGGCTGCGGTCACGCTGACCATCTGACCGCCGCGCTTGATGCGGACCTCGCCACGGCAGACGGGGTTCAACGCGTTCACCGCCCGCAGCAGCGTGGACTTGCCCGACCCCGACAGGCCCATCAGGACCAGGATCTCTCCATCGGCCACCGACAGGCTGCAATCGTGGACGCCCAGCACCTGCCCGGTTTCGGTCTTGATGGGGCCGCGGTCCAGACCCTCGTCCATCAGGGGCAGGGCGCGGTCGGGGTGGTCGCCGAAGACGATGCAGACCCGGTCGAATTCGACGGCGTTCATTTGCGGCCCTCCATGCGCAGCATCCGGTCCAGCAGGATGGCGACGACGACGATCACCATGCCCGATTCGAAGCCCAGTGCGGTGTTGACACTGTTCAGTGCCCGCACGACCGGCACCCCCAGGCCCGATGCACCGACCAGCGCGGCGATGACGACCATCGACAGCGACAGCATGATGGTCTGGTTCAGCCCGGCCATGATCTGGGGCAGGGCGCTTGGCAGTTCCACCTTCCACAGCAGCTGGCGGGGGGTGGCGCCGAACGCGGTCGCGGCCTCGACCAGTGCAGGCGGGGTCGTGGCGATGCCCAGTTGCGTCAGCCTGATCGGCGCGGGCAGCACGAAGATCACGGTGGCCAGCAGGCCCGGCACCATGCCGATGCCAAAGAACACGATGGCCGGGATCAGATAGACGAATGTCGGCAGCGTCTGCATCAAGTCCAGAACCGGGCGCATCCAGGCGTACAGCCGGGGCCGGTGCGCGCAGGCGATGCCGATGGGCACGCCCACCGCCATGCAGACGATGCAGGCCGACAGCACCAGCGTCAGCGACTGCAGCATTTCGGACCAGTAGCCCTGGTTCAGCACGAACAGCAGCCCGAACATCACCAGCAGGCAGGTGCCCAACCGCCGCTGCAGCGCCCAGGTCAGCGCCACGGCCAGCGCGATGAACAGGAACGGGTTCGGCGCCTCCAGCCCCGTCAGGATGGCGTCGATCAGCGCCTCCATCCCGGTCGAGATCGCATCAAACAGCCCGGCCGCATTGGCGTTCAGCCAGTCAAAGACCGTCTTTGCGGTCCGTCCCACGGGGATCTTGGTGTCGGTGACCCAATCGGTCAGCTGTTCCATGCCTGCACCCTCTATGACGTTGGGGGCCCCGGCGGCACAGCGCCGGGGCGGGGGGTCATTGCGCCAGCGCCTCGGTCAGCGCGGTCTGGGGGTCGTTGCCGTCGGCGGTGGTCACGTCGACCAGCCAGGGGGTGGCCGCGTCCGGGTTGGCCGCCAGCCAGTCGCGGGCGGCGTCCATCGGATCCTGACCGTCGTTCAGGATCGCGCCCATGACCTCGTTCTCCATGGTCAGGGTGAATTCCAGGTTGGTCAGGAACTTGCCCACGTTGGGGCATTCCGCGACATAGCCGGCGCGGGTGTTGGTGCGAACCTCGGCGCCGCCAAGATCGGGGCCGAAGATCTCATCCCCGCCGGTCAGATAGGTCATCTCGAACTGTGCGTTCATGGGGTGGGGCTCCCATCCCAGGAAGATCACCGGCTGATCGCTGTTGGTCGCGCGCTGGACCTGGGCCAGCATGCCCTGTTCGCTGGATTCGACGACCTCGAAGGTGCCCAGGTCGAACTTGTCCATCGCCACCATCTCAAGCAGCAGGCGGTTGCCGTCGTTGCCCGGCTCGATGCCATAGATCTTGCCGTCCAGCGCCTCGCTCTGCGCGGCGATGTCTGCGAAATCGGCGATCCCCAGGTCGGCACCGGCCTTGTTTGTGGCCAGCGTGTATTTCGCACCGGTCAGATTGGTGCGCACCGTGTCGACCGTGCCCGCATCGCGATAGGGGGCGATGTCGGCCTCCATCGTGGGCATCCAGTTGCCCAAGAACACGTCCACGTCGTCCGTGGACAGCGCCGTATAGGTCACCGGGACCGAGAGGATGCGTGTCTCGGTCTCGTATCCCAGGGCCTGCAGGACCGTCGACGCGATGGCCGTGGTCGCGGTGATGTCGGACCAGCCCACGTCGGAAAACACCACCTCTCGGCAGCTGTCGGGTTCCTGCGCGGCGGCGGGCAGCGCCAGCGCGGGCGTCATCGCAAGGACCGCGAGGATGCGGGAAAGGGTCATGATGGGCTCCCTGTTCTTGATTGTTCAGTCAATTAACGTTACATGGAAACGGCAACGCAACAGAAATCTTCCGCCGCAGGTGCAATCATGCCGAAACTCGGGGCCGAGCCTATCCGAAAAGCAGCGCTGATCAATGCCGCGATCTTCGAGGTGGGGCGCGCGGGGTCGCTGGACGTCACCGTCGCACAGATCGCCAAGCGTGCCGGCATGTCGCCGGCTCTGGCCCACCATTACTTCGGATCCAAGGACCAGATCTTCCTGGCGGCGATGCGGTATATCCTGCGCAGTTATGGGCAATCGGTCCATGACCGCCTGCCGGGGCGGGGTGCGCGGGGGCGGTTGGATGCGATCATCCACGCCAGCTTTGCGCCCCAGAACTTTCAGCGCGAGACGGTCAGTGCGTGGCTCAATTTTTACGCACTTGCGCTGAACTCTCCCGAGGCCGCGCGCCTGTTGCGGGTCTATCACCGCCGGCTGCATTCGAACCTGATCGTGGCGCTGCGCGGCCTGACCGACCACCCCGAGCGCACCGCCGAGACGTTGGGTGCGCTGATCGACGGCGTCTATCTGCGCGCGGTCCTGACCCCCGGTCCGACCGATGCCGATGTGGCGCTGAACACCATCATGACCTATCTGAAGGAGGCCCTTGCATGAGCCTTTCCGCACAACCCACCGCATCCCTGTTCATCGGCGGCAAGCCGGTCGAAGGGCAGGGTGCCGACCTGCCCGTCCGCTATGCGTTGACCGGCGAGACCATCGCGACGCTGAAGGAGGCGTCGACCGACCAAGTGGCCCAGGCCTGCGCCGCCGCCAAGACCGCCCAGCCCGCATGGGCCGCGATGGCGCCCGTCGAGCGGGGCCGCATCCTCGGCCGCGCCGCCGCGATCATCCTTGAGCGCAACGACGAACTGGCGCGCCTTGAGACCCTGGACACCGGCAAGCCGATCCAGGAGACGTTGGTGGCGGACTGGCCGTCGGGTGCCGCGGCACTGGAATATTTCGCGGGTCTGGCGGCGACGCTGACGGGCCAGATGATCCCCCTGGGGGCGGACTGGGCCTATACCCGCCGCGAGGCCCTGGGTGTCTGTGCAGGCATCGGGGCCTGGAACTATCCCAGCCAGATCGCCTGCTGGAAGGCCGCGCCGGCCTTGGTCATGGGCAACACCATAGTCTTCAAACCGTCCGAAGAAACGCCGCTAGGGGCCCTGAAACTGGCGGAAATCTTCATCGAGGCGGGTATGCCTCCGGGCGTGTTCAACGTGGTGCAGGGCCGGGGCGATGTCGGTGCCGCGCTGGTCACCGACCCCAACGTGGCCAAGGTGTCCCTGACCGGTTCGGTGCCCACCGGCCGCCGCGTCTATGCGGCCGCCGCCGAAGGAATGCGCCATGTCACGATGGAGCTGGGTGGCAAGTCGCCCCTGATCGTCTTCGATGACGCGAACCTTGAGGACGCGGTCAGTGCCGCGATCCTGGCGAACTTCTACAGCTCGGGGCAGATCTGCTCCAACGGGACGCGCGTCTTCCTGCAGGAGGGTATCAAGGAGGACTTCCTGGCCCGTTTGGCGGAGCGTGTGAAGGCCGTCCGCATGGGCGATCCGCTGGACCCGGACACCAATCACGGTCCGATCATCAATGCGGCCCAAGCCGACAAGATCCGCGCCGCCATCCGCGCCGGGCGTGACGCCGGTGCCCGGCTGGTCTGCGGCGGAGAGGGCCAGGGGCCGTTCATCCCGCCCACGGTCTTTGCCGATGCCACCGACGACATGACCATCGCGACGGACGAGATCTTCGGGCCCGTCCTGACCGCCCTCAGCTTTGCCGACGAGGACGAGGTGATCGCCCGTGCCAACGGCACCGGCTTTGGCCTGGCCGCGGGGGTCTTTACCCAGGACCTGTCTCGTGCCCATCGCGTGGTCGCCGCGCTGGAGGCCGGCACCTGCTGGATCAACACCTACAACCTGACGCCGGTCGAGATGCCCTTTGGCGGCGTCAAGCTGTCCGGTCTGGGCCGCGAGAATTCCGCCGCCGCGATCGAGCATTATAGCCAGCTGAAATCCGTCTATGTGGGCATGGGAGGCGTCGATGCACCCTACTGATCTTCCGAAAGCCGCCAAAGACGCGGACTACGTCATCATCGGCGCGGGCAGCGCCGGCTGTGCCCTGGCCTATCGCCTGACCGAGGCGGGACGCACCGTCACACTGATCGAGTTCGGCGGCAGCGATGTCGGCCCCTTCATCCAGATGCCGGGCGCGCTGTCCTATCCGATGAACATGAGCCGCTATGACTGGGGCTTTGCCAGCCAACCGGAACCGCATCTGGGCGGGCGCAAACTGGCGACCCCGCGCGGTAAGGTCATCGGCGGATCGTCGTCGATCAACGGCATGGTCTTCGTGCGCGGCAACCCCAAGGATTTCCAGCATTGGGCCGACAGCGGCGCCGAGGGCTGGGACTATGCGGGCGTCCTGCCGTATTTCAAGCGGATGGAGACCTGGCACGGCGGCACGTCGCCGGTGCGCGGCACCAGCGGCCCGCTGCACATCACCCGTGGCAAGCGCAAGAACCCGTTGTTCAACACCTTCATCGAGGCGGGTCACCAGGCAGGATGGCCACGCACGGACGACTACAACGGCACCCAGCAGGAGGGTTTCGGCCCGATGGAGGCCACCATCTGGAAGGGCCGCCGCTGGTCCGCCGCCAATGCCTATCTGCGTCCCGCGAAAAAGACCGGCCTGCTGACCGTCGTGCGCGGTCTGGCGAACCGCATCCTGTTTCAAGGTAAACGCGCCTATGGCGTTGAAATCGAACGCAACGGCAAGGTCGAGGCCGTTCTGGCGAACCGCGAGATCATCATCTCGGCCAGCACCATCAACACGCCCAAGCTGCTGATGCTGTCGGGCATCGGGCCTGCGGATCACCTGCGCCAGCATGGCATCACGCCGCTTGCGGATCGTCCCGGCGTCGGGGGCAACCTGCAGGACCATCTTGAGATCTACATGCAGTACAAGTCGCTGAAGCCGGTGACGCTGTATACCTATTACAACCTGCTGGGCAAAGGCCGCGTGGGTGTCGAATGGCTGCTGCAGAAGACCGGCCTTGGCGCATCGAACCAGTTCGAAAGCTGCGGTTTCATCCGGTCGTCGGATGCCAAGGACTATCCCGACATCCAGTATCACTTCCTGCCGCTGGCGGTCCGTTATGACGGGAAATCGGCGGCCAAGGGTCACGGGTTCCAGGCCCATGTGGGGCCGATGCGATCGAAATCGCGCGGCACGATCCGGCTGGCATCGGGTGACCCGTCCGTGGCGCCCGAGATCCGTTTCAACTACATGTCCCAACCCGAGGATTGGGAGGAGTTCCGGGCATGCGTCCGCCATACGCGCCGCATCTTTGACGCCCCCGCGTTCAAGGAATATCGCGGCGACGAGATCCAGCCGGGCGATGCCGTGCAGACCGATGAACAGATCGACGCGTTCATCCGCGAACATGCGGAATCGGCCTATCATCCCTGCGGCACCGCCCGCATGGGTGCGGCCAGCGATCCCGACGCGGTCGTGGACCCCGAACTGCGTGTGATCGGGGTCGAGGGCTTGCGCGTCGCAGACAGCTCGATCTTTCCGCGCATCACCAACGGCAACCTGAACGGCCCGTCGATCATGACCGGCGAAAAGGCCGCCGATCACATCCTGGGCCGCCAGATGCTGCGCGCCTGACAAAGAAAGGCCCGCAGCGATGCGGGCCTTTCCCTATGCCGCGTCGGCCTCCGCCTGACGCTTGGTGTAGTTGAGGACCGGGGCCAGCCAACGTTCGGCCTCGTTCAGGGTCCAGCCCTTGCGCGCGGCGTAATCGCGGGCCTGATCCTCTTCGATCTTGGCGACGCCGAAGTAATAGCTGTCGGGATGGCTGATATAGAGGCCCGAAACCGACGATCCCGGCCACATCGCCATGCTTTCCGTCAGCGTTACGCCGGTCGCAGCTTCCGCGTCCAGCAACTTGAAAAGCGTCAGCTTTTCGGTGTGGTCGGGTTGGGCCGGATAGCCCGGCGCGGGACGGATGCCGGTATAGGGTTCCGCCGCCAGTTCCTCCGGCGCAAAGCCCTCGTCCTTGGCATAGCCCCAATAGTCGCGCCGCACGCGTTCGTGCAGCATCTCGGCCATGGCCTCGGCGATACGGTCAGCCAGCGCCTTGACCATGATCGCGCCGTAGTCGTCATTGGCGCGTTCATAGCGTGCAGCGATCTCTGCCTCCTCGGGGCCTGCCGTCACGACGAAACCGCCGACATGGTCGGGGATGCCTTCGGGTGCCACGAAATCTGACAGGGCCACGTTGGGCCGGTCGCCACGCTTGGTGACCTGCTGGCGCAGCGTGTGAAGCATGGCCTGCGTCTCCGACCGATCGTCGCCGGTGAACAGGCGGATGTCGTCGCCGACCGCGTTCGCGGGCCAGAAACCGACCACGGCGCGCGGCTTGAACCATTGGCCGTCGATGATCCGGGCCAGCATCTCCTGCGCCTCGGCGAACAGCTGGCGGGCGGCCTCGCCCTGCTTTTCGTCGTCAAGGATGCGCGGATAGACGCCCTTCAGCTCCCAGGTCTGGAAGAACGGCGTCCAGTCGATATAACGCGCGATCTGGGCCAGGTCCCAATCCTCGATCACCCGCGCGCCGGTGAAGGTCGGTGCGGTGGGCACATAGCCGCTCCAGTCGATCTTCAGCGCATTGTCGCGCGCCTTGGCCAGCGGAAGGCGTGATTTCGATGCCTCGGACCGCTCGTGCCGCTCGGCGACGGCGGCATAGTCGGCCCGGATCTCGTCGACATAGGCGGCCTTGCGGTCGGTCGACAGCAGGTTGGAGGCGACGCCCACGGCCCGGCTGGCATCGGTTACATAGACCGCCTGACCGCGCGTGTAGCGGGGCGAGATCTTGACCGCCGTGTGGATCTTGGAGGTCGTAGCGCCCCCGATCAGCAGGGGAATGTCCATCCCCTCGCGCTCCATCTCGGAGGCCAAGTGCACCATCTCGTCCAGGGACGGGGTGATCAGGCCGGACAGGCCGATGATGTCCACGTTCTCGTCGCGGGCGACCTGCAGGATCTTCTGCGCCGGGACCATCACGCCCAGGTCGATGACCTCGAAGTTGTTGCAAGCCAGCACGACGCCGACGATGTTCTTGCCGATGTCATGGACGTCGCCCTTGACGGTCGCCATCAGGATCTTGCCCGCGGTCTCGCGTTCTGTCCCGCCGGACAGGCGCTTTTCCTCCTCCATGTAGGGCAGAAGGACGGCCACGGCCTGCTTCATCACGCGGGCGGATTTCACCACCTGCGGCAGGAACATCTTGCCCGCGCCGAACAGGTCGCCCACCACGTTCATCCCCGCCATCAGGGGGCCTTCAATCACGTGCAGCGGACGTTCGGCAGCCTGCCGGGCCTCTTCGGTGTCGGCCTCGATATATTCGGTGATGCCGTTGACCAGTGCATGTTCCAGCCGCTTGTCCAGCGGCCATTCGCGCCAGGACAGGTCCTTTTCGCGCTTGGCCCCCTGACCGTCGCCGCGGAACCGCTCGGCGATCTCCAGCAGGCGTTCGGTGCCGTCGGGGCGGCGGTTCAGGACGACATCCTCGCAGGCCTCGCGCAGATCCGGGTCGATCTGGTCATAGACGGCCAGCTGGCCCGCATTCACGATGCCCATATCCATCCCCGCCTTGATGGCATGATAGAGGAACACGGCATGCATCGCCTCACGCACCGGTTCGTTGCCGCGGAAGCTGAAGGACAGGTTCGACACGCCGCCCGACACATGCGCATGGGGCAGGTTCTGGCGAATCCAGCGCGTCGCCTCGATGAAGTCGACGCCGTAGTTGTTGTGCTCCTCGATGCCCGTGGCCACCGCGAAGATGTTGGGGTCGAAGATGATGTCCTCGGGCGGAAAGCCGACCTCGTTCACCAGGATGTCGTAGGCGCGCTGGCAGATCTCGATCTTGCGGGCGGCGGTGTCGGCCTGGCCCTGCTCGTCGAAGGCCATGACCACGACCGCCGCGCCATAGGCCAGGCACAGTCGCGCCTGATGGCGGAACTGCTCCTCGCCCTCCTTCATGCTGATCGAGTTGACGACCGGCTTGCCCTGCACGCATTGCAGGCCGGCCTCGATCACCTCCCATTTGGAGCTGTCGATCATGATCGGCACGCGCGCGATGTCGGGTTCGGCCGCCAGCAGGTTCAGGTATTCGACCATCGCGGCCTTTGAATCGATCAGGCCCTCATCCATGTTGATGTCGATGATCTGGGCGCCGTTCTCGACCTGATCGCGGGCGACCTCCAGGGCGGTGGCATAGTCGCGCTCCTTGATCAGCTTTCGGAAACGGGCGGAGCCGGTGACGTTGGTGCGTTCGCCCACGTTCACGAAGGGGATGTCGGGCGTCAGGACAAAGGGCTCCAGCCCCGACAAGCGCAAATAACGATCAGGCATAGGCGGGCACCTTTCTGGGGGCGAAGGGGGCCACGGCATCGGCGATGGCGCGGATATGATCGGGCGTGGTGCCGCAGCAGCCGCCAACCACGTTGACCAGCCCCGCGCGCGCGAATTCGGCGACCTGCGGGGCGGTGTCATGGGGGCCTTCGTCATACTGGCCGAAGGCGTTGGGCAGGCCGGCATTGGGATAGGCACAGATCAGCGTGTCGGCCACGCCCGACAGCTCGACCAGATGCGGCCGCATGGCCGAGGCACCAAGCGCGCAGTTCAGGCCGATGGTCCAGGGGTTCGCATGGCGGACCGAATGCCAGAACGCGGTCGGCGTCTGGCCCGACAGGGTGCGCCCCGACGCGTCGGTGATCGTGCCCGAGATCATCATGGGAAGACGCTGGCCGTGATCCTCCATCGCCTGGATGCAGGCAAAGATCGCCGCCTTGGCGTTCAGCGTATCGAAGATCGTCTCGATCAGCAAGATGTCGGCACCGCCGGCGATCAGACCCTTGGCCTGCTGCAGATAGGCGGCGCGCAGATCCTCGAACGTCACGGCGCGGTATCCGGGGTCGTTGACGTCCGGGCTCATCGAGGCTGTGCGGTTCGTCGGCCCGATGGCGCCTGCGACGAAACGGGCCCGCCCGTCCTGGGCCGTCGCGCGGTCCAGTGCACGGCGGACGACGCGGGCACCCTCGACGTTCAGGTCGTGGACCGCCTCGCCCAGACCATAATCGGCCTGCGCAATGGTGGTCGCGGAAAATGTATTGGTCTCGACGATGTCGGCGCCGGCCATCGCATAGCGGTAATGGATCTCCTCGACCGCCTCGGGCTGGGTCAGGATCAGCAGGTCGTTGTTGCCCTGCTGGGGGTGGTCGGTGTGATGACGGCAGACATGACCGGATCCGTGGCCGGTATAGTCGTCCTCTCCCAGGCCAAGGGCCTGGATCTGCGTGCCCATCGCGCCGTCCAGGATCAGGATGCGTTCGGATGCGGCCTTGTTCAGGGCCGCAAAGGCGGGGGATGGGGGCAGGGACATGGGATCAGGCCTTTCGGTTTCAGCCTGTGATATAGGCGTTCCGCGTCCCATCGGCAAATTCATAGTATTCGACAAGATCATGAGTCAGGCGCATGGTCAGACCGGAACGCCGCCTTCGTCCTTGAGTGTCTTCAGAACGATCTCGGAGCGGACCTGCGCCACCTGCGGGTGTGGCAGCAGGTGGCGATGGACGAAATCGGCAAAGGCCTCCAGGTCGCGGGCGCGCACGTCCAGAACGTAATCGGCATCGCCGGATACCGAGAACGCCTGCCGGATCATCGGCTGTGCCGTCACGAAGCGGGCGAATTCGTCCTCGCGCCCTTGGCCATGGCCGCGCAGGTTGACGCGGATCACCGCCCGGAACCCGTGCCCCAGCTTGGCGGCCGAAAGCCGCGCGGCATAGCCCTCGATCACGCCGGCCTCCTCCAGGGCCGCGCGCCTGCGCGAGATCTGGCTGGCAGACAGCCCCACGACCTGTGCCAAAGCGGCGTTGCTGAGGGCCCCGGCGCGCTGCAGGGCAGCCAGGATTGCACTGTCGAACCGATCCATGCATCACCCGTGCATCATTTGCGCCATCGATGCGCGTTTCGTGCAATTTTGACCGCTTGGCGATCCTCTTTGCAAGCACATTGCAGCGGCCCGCGCGCATCATGGTGGCAACAAGCAGGAGGAATGCCATGGGACCCTTTCCCCACGATGCCCCCAAGGCCAAGATCAGTGCCGCCAACCCCGCGGGAACGGACGGGTTCGAGTTTGTCGAATACGCCCATCCGGACCCGGCCGTGCTGGACCGCATCTTCCGGCAGATGGGGTTCGCCCCCGTGGCGACCCACAAGACCAAGGCGATCACGCTCTATCGCCAGGGCGACATCAACTATCTGCTGAATGCCGAGGCGGACAGCCATGCAGCCGGCTTTGTCGCGGAACACGGCCCCTGCGCGCCGGCCATGGCGTGGCGGGTGGTGGACGCGCAGGTCGCCCTGAAGCGCGCGCTGGAACTTGGCACCACCGAATATACCGGCCCTGGCAAGTCGATCGAGGCGCCGGCTGTCCTGGGGATCGGCGGGTCGCTTTTGTATTTCATCGACCGCTATGGGGACGCGGGCAGTGCCTATGACGCGGATTACGACTGGATCGGCGAGGCCGACCCGCGTCCCGAAGGGTTCGGCTTCTTATATTTGGATCACCTGACCCACAACGTGATCCGCGGCAACATGGACACGTGGTACAAATTCTATCACGACACGTTCAACTTCCGCGAGATCCGCTTCTTCGACATCAAGGGCAAGCAGACCGGTCTGGTCAGCCGCGCCCTGACATCGCCCTGCGGCAAGATACGCATCCCGATCAACGAGAGCACCGACGATCACAGCCAGATCGAGGAATACCTGCGCGAATACAAGGGTGAGGGCATCCAGCACATCGCCATCGCATCGAACGACATCTATGCCGGGACCGACCGCATTGCCGAGGCCGGGATGGAGTTCATGCCCGGCCCCCCCGACACCTATTACGAGATGTCGCACCGCCGCGTGAAGGACCATGACGAACCGCTGGACCGCATGAAGGCGCGCGGCATCCTGATCGACGGCGAAGGCGTCGTGGGTGGCGGAGAGACACGCATCCTGCTGCAGATCTTCTCGAAGACGGTGATCGGGCCGATCTTCTTCGAGTTCATCCAGCGCAAGGGCGACGATGGGTTCGGAGAGGGCAATTTCCGCGCCCTGTTCGAATCCATCGAGGAAGACCAGATCCGGCGCGGCGTTCTCGACGCCACCCCGGCCCAGTAGGGAGGAGCGGCGCGGCGGCGGGGAGGCCGCCGCGCCGATGATCATGGCGTGGACCGATTACAGCAGCGCCCCGGCGCCCGGCACGCGCGTCTGCGCGGCGACCGGGATCACCGGCGTCCATCCGCTGACCGTCACGACCGACCGAGGGTCGTTCCCGATGATCGTGCTGCGCGACGGCGACGTGCTGCGTGCCTATGTGAACGCCTGTCCCCATCAGTACCTGCCGCTGGATTACCGCGGCGATACGCTGCTTTCGGCGGATGGATTGCGGCTGCTGTGCACCGCACATGGCGCAAGCTTCGACAAGTCGACCGGCAGCGTCGTGGCCGGTGCGGAATGCGGGCTGGATGCGGTCCCGATCATGCAGCAGGGCGACCACATCGTGATCGCCCCCTGACAGGTTTCATGCGCGGTCCCTGACCGGGATCAGAAGCCAGCCTTGATCTTCTCGAACTCGGCCAACTGGCGCTGACGCAGTTCGGGGTCATTCGGGGTCTGGGCCAGGACGGGTGCGTCGATCTCGGCCAGACCTTCGGCGACGGCGGGTTCGTCGGCAATGGTCGCCATGGCCGCGGCCGAGGTATGGCCATAACCGATCGTGTCCAGCAGCGCCTTGGCAGCCGACGGCTCCAGCCAGGCATTGATGAAGTCATAGGCCTTGTCTTCGCTGCCCGGACCGTCCTTGACGTTCACGTAGCCGCAGAAGAAGGTCGACGACCCTTCCGCCGGCTCACGCTGAAAGCCCACCGGATAGTTGTCGGCCTGCAGATAGACGACACCGTCGTTCCACGACCAGGCCACGTCCACCGCACCCGACGCCATCAGCTGTGCCTGCTCGGACGGGTCGGCCCAGTAGGCCGCGACATTGACATGCGCCTCGCGCAGCCAGGCGGCGGCGGCCTGGAACTGTTCGTCGGTCACCTCGGACCAGTCGGTCACGCCGGTCGCCAGATAGGCCAGCGCCCAGACATCATCCGAACTGTCGGGCAGCGAGGTGCGGCCCTGGTATTTCGGGTTGGTGAAGACGCCAAGGCTGGCCACGTCCTCGGCCGGGACGGTCTCGGTGTTGTAGGCGATGGCGGTCGCGCCCCAGTCGGTCGGGATGAACCACACGCCCTGATCGTCGCGGAAGACCTCGCTGTCCAAGAATCGCTCCTCGATCTGCTCGAAGTTCGGGATGCGCGACGTGTCCCAAGGCTCGATCAAACCGGCATCGCGGTACTTGCCGACCATCTGGCTGCAGGGGTGGATCACGTCCGCCTTGAAACCCGACGCGACCTTCTGGAACGCTTCGTCGTCATCGCCGTAGAAGGCATAGGTCGGGCTGTCGCCGTGCTTGTCTACATAGGCCTGGAAGATCGAGGGCTCCTCGAACCCGGCCCAATCGAAAACCGTCAGTTCGCGGTCGGCGGCATAGGCGGGCAGGGCCGCCGCGGCCAGGATGGTGGTGGTCAGCAAGCGCATGAAAACTGGCCTCTCTGTTGTCGGATTTGCGACAACGCTAAGGCGGGCTGCGGGCGCACGCAAGGGTTTCGCGCGCCCGTGATGGGCCTGTGTGCCTAGCGCATCCGCAACGCGCCGTCGACGCGGATCGTCTCTCCGTTCAGATAGTCGTTCTGGACGATGAAGGCGCAGGTCCGCGCGAATTCGGTCGGATCGCCAAGCCGCTTGGGATAGGTCACCTCGGCCGCCAGGCTGTCCTGCACGTCCGCGGGCAGGCCCTTTAGCATGGGCGTGCCAAAGATGCCGGGTGCGATGGCGCAGACGCGGATGCCCTGTCCCGCCAGATCGCGCGCCAGCGGCAGCGTCATGCCCGCGATCCCGGCCTTGGAGGCGGCATAGGCGGCCTGGCCCTTCTGCCCGTCAAAGGCGGCGATGGACGCCGTGTTCACGATCACGCCGTTCTGGGTACGCCCCTTCGCGGCCATGCGTTCGGCGGCCAGGCGCAGCACGTTGAAGCTGCCGATCAGGTTGACCTCGATCGTGCGGCGAAAGCTGTCCAGACGGTGCGGACCGTCGCGGCCCAAGGTCTTTTCGCCCACCACCACGCCCGCGCAGTTCACGCAGACATCAATGCCCCCCATCCGCGCCACGGCATGATCCAGCGCCGCCGTCACGCTGGCCTCGTCGGTGACGTCGGTCACGGCATAATGCGCGCCGATGGCGGATGCGGCTTCGGCCCCCGCCGGGTCGCGGTCCAGCACGGTGACCTGCGCCCCCATGTCGCGGAAATGCGCCGCGGTGGCGGCGCCCAGGCCGGATGCGCCCCCGGTCACGACGGCGCGGCAGTTCGACAGATCCATGATCCCCTCCCAGGATGTTCCGGTCGGGTTTTGGCACGTGGGCGCGCGCGCGCCAAGATCAGTCGCGCAGCAGTTCCGGCCCGCCGGCGATCAGGGGGTCGCGCGTTCCGATGGCGGTCGGATCCTTGCCTGCGTAATCGACCGCGCCCAGAATGGTCTGGATCGCGGCGATCCGGGCGCGGCGCTTGTCGTCCGACCGGATCACGGTCCAGGGCGCGATCGGCGAATGGGACGCCGCCAGCGTGTCGCGGATCGCCACGGTATAGTCGTCCCACCGGGCCAGACCGTCCACGTCGATGCCGCTCAGCTTCCACTGCTTCAGCGGGTCCTTTTCGCGGTCCAGAAAGCGACGCAGCTGTTCGGCGCGGCCCACGTTCAGCCACAGTTTGACCAGGATGATCCCGTCGTCGACCAGCATCTGTTCGAACCCCGGCAGCTGGCGAAAGAACGCCGCGCGCTGCGTGTCGGTCGAAAACCCGAAGACCCGTTCGACCACGCCGCGGTTGTACCAGCTGCGGTCGAACAGGGCGATCTCTCCGGCGCCGGGCAGCCAGTCGACATAGCGCTGGAAATACCACTGGCCCGCCTCGCGCTCGTTCGGCTTGGGCAGGGCCACGATGCTGGCCGACCGGGGGTTCAGGTTTTCGCGCACGCGCTCGATCGTGCCGCCCTTGCCGGCGGCGTCGCGCCCCTCGAACAGGACCACCAGCCGCTTTCCGCTGTCGATCACATCATGCATCATGCGAACCAGCTGCATCTGCAATGCAGCCATCTGCGGTTCGTATTCGGCCTTGGGCATCTCTGCGCTGTAGGGGAAGTCCGGGTCCAGGATGTCCTTGGACGACCCCTTCTGAACCGCCTTGCGGATCGGCGCCGGGGCCTCGTCCTGCAGATAGGCGGTGATCTTGCCCACCAGCGGCAGGTCCGGCAGTTCGGCGCCCATGTGCTCAGCCCTCTCCGATGCGCGACATGTCGTACCATGTCGTCTGATAGATCTCGTTGATCCAGTTACCGTAGAGCAGGTGCGCATGGCTGCGCCAGCGGTTCGCGGGCGCCCGCGTCGGGTCGTCGCCGGGATAATAGTTGGCGGGCACGTTCACCGGTTTCCCCGCCGCGACGTCCCGGTCGTATTCCTCCTTGAGCGTGGTGCTGTCATATTCGAAATGGTTGAAGACATAAAGGGCACGATGCCCCGGATCGGCCAGCAGGCAGGGCCCGACATCGGCGCTGGCCAGCAGGGTGGTCAGCGCCGGGCGGGCGTCCACGTCGTCCTGACGCACCTCGGTCCAGCGGCTGACCGGGACCAGCACCTCGTCCGAGAACCCGCGCAGATAGGGCGAGGCCGGCGCCAGATTGGTGTGCCGGAAACAGCCGAACGCCTTGGCGGGCAGGGGGTGCTTTGGCAGGCCGTGGAAATGCGCCGCCATCGCCATGCCGCCCCAGCAGACCCCGAAGGTCGAATGCACATGGGTCTGCGTCCAGGCAAAGACGCGGGTCAGTTCGTCCCAATAGGTCACGTCCTCGAACGGCAGATGCTCGATTGGTGCGCCAGTGATGACCAGGCCGTCGAACTTCTCTCCGCTGGCCTCGACGTCGCGGAACGGTCGATAGAAGCTTTCCATGTGGTCGGCGGCGGTGTTACGGCTTTCATGGTCCGACATGCGGATCAACTGAAAGTCGATCTGCAGCGGCGTGGCGCCGATCAGCCGGGCGAACTGGTTCTCGGTCTGGATCTTCTTGGGCATCAGGTTCAGCAGCGCGATGCGCAGGGGACGGATGTCCTGGGTCGCGGCACGGCCCGGCGACATGACCATCACCCCTTCCTGGGACAGGATGCGATAGGCGGGCAGGCTTTCGTTCAACGTGATGGGCATGTCAGCTATCCTTGCGCGCGATGGCGGTCGCGATCAGGTCGGTGAAGTCGTCAGGGGTGCGGATCTGCGCCACCTCCTCGGCCAGGATGGTGACGCCGCGCCGGGCCATCGCCTCATAGCGCGGCTGGCGATGCGCCAGCGCCCGGGCATAGGTCCAGCGGATGAAATCGTCGGGGTTCACCTGGTCAGCCTCCAGCCCCTTTTCCACGCGATAGGCGATCCAGGCGCGTTCCAGGAACTGCGGCTGGTAATACATCGGCTTCGGCGCGCGGTCGAAGCGGCGGACCAGTTCGGCGGTATGCGCGTCGCTGCCCTTGATCCAGACCAGCAGAAGGTCGCGCGACAGGGCGGTCAGGACCGGGTCGTCGGGATCGTCCGGATCCACGACCTCGCAGATCGAGCCACCGCTGTCGCAGACGAAATGCGGCGTGCCGTAGATGTCGCCGGCGCGGTCCATGAAATGGCGGGTGTCCAGAAGCGACGCGATCTCGGCCCGGCGATGTTGATCCTGGCGCTGGCAATAGGCGTCGAAGGGCAGTCCCCCGCGCGACGGGCTGCCGGGCTTGCCCAGATAGGTGGACAGCGGCGCCAGGTTGTCGAAGGTGATATTGCTGGCGATATGCACGCTGTCAGACATCAGCAATTCGCGCAGAAACGGGACCTTCATCGCCTCGCGCTTGAAGTTGTCGGCGATGTATTCGCCCATGTAGCGCGTGCCGATCCGGTAATCGACGCTGTAGTGGAACCAGTCGCCCGTGTCCCGCAGCATCGAGGCCAGATAGGTCTTGCCCAGGCCGGACATGCCGAACAGCACGACCCGCTTGCCTGCGGCGGCCCGCCATTCATCCGCGCTGCCATAGATCATCCGATACCCTTTCCCTGGTCGGCCCCTAGGTAATCGCATGCATGCGGCATGGAAAGAGGCCGACCGCACGGGCGTACCACGCCGCGTCGCGCAGGACCCTCTGCGTCCCGCGCAGGCCGGGGGGCCAGCCCCCCGGACCCCCCGCCGTCGCGGCATTCCGCTAGTTCGTTGCGCATCGTCGGCCTGGCCCCCGCGCAGGGGCGTTTGGACGATGTCGCCGCCCACCGCCACAGGGTTGACGTCCAACGAGAAACGGCCCTGTCGCGGAGACAGGGCCGATCGGTGATGAAGAACGGTCAGGCTGCGATCAGAAGCTGTAGCCGATGCGGATGCCGATCCCCAGCAGGTCGCTGTCTTCCATCTGTGCACGGGGTTCGCCGCCGGTCTGGGGACGCGCGTCGCCCAGCTTGGAGTAGTTGATCCCCGTGGTGATCTTCATGTTGTCCATGGTGTAGACGGCGGCCAGCGTCAGGCCGAGGCGACCATTGGTCGGCGCCAGGGGCGAGACCAGATCGTCGTTCTCGGGCTCGTAGACCAGCGCTGCGGAGCCGGACCATGTCTCGTTGAACTTGCGGCCGACGCCGAGCGTATAGGTCGTCGTGTCCTCCAGCGACACGAGGCCGTCCGTGACGTTGAAGCCCAGCGGATCCGTCGCGGTGGGTGCGCGGGAGAAGATGCGCGGGTTCACGGTGAATTCCGACCAGTTGACCCAGCGGATGCTGCCGAAGACCAGCGTGTCCGCAGCGACGCCGGTCTGCGCTTCGAGGGTCAGCGATTCCGGGGTGTCGACGGTCGTGGTGGAACGTCCCAGGATGGTGCCGTTCACGCTCTCGACCGTGTCGAACTGATGTTCGACCTTGGAATTGTAGGTCAGCGAGACGCGACCCGCGATGTCGGGAATCTCATAGGCCGCACCGACCACGAAGCCGACGCCCCAGTCCTGGTCCAACTGCACGTTGTAGCCGCTGATCGGACCATAGGCCGCGCCGCTCAGCGTCACTTCGGCATCGGCGCGCGAGCCGCGCAGGCCGCCATGGAAGGACAGGTTGTTGGGCAGCTTGTAGCGCATCAGGGCGGTCACGGTCGTCGAATCGACGCGCGCGCGGGTGCCGCCCAGCAGGAACGATCCCCCGTCGGCGGCAGGGGTGTAGGTCACGTCCGCGCCGAAGGGCTGTTCGATGATCAATGCGGCCGACAGCGCGTCGTTGAACTGGTGCTTGTAGCCCAGGCCAACGAACCCATAGCCGTTTGCCACGTCACCCGTATCACGCTGCGGGATCGGTGCGCCCACGGGGGGGCTGTCCGGGCCTTCGACGGTCGGGTCGGCGCCGCCGAAGCTGAGTTCCGCGTAATTGCCCTGTTCGAACAGGATGTTCAGTGACTGGGGCGCGCGTTCGATCCCCCCGGCCAGCAATGGCGCGGTTCCCGCCAGCAGCGCGGCCATGCTCGTGATTGCGAATTTCATGTCATCCTCCCTCGGTCGGGCGAACCGCCCCCTGAACCCACCGTAGCGCACGAACGTTATCGATCAATTACCCAAACACGCTGACGTGACGTCCGCGTCATGTCTGCCCGTATGCCGTGTCGTCCGTGCAACGCCCGCGTGCGGGCTGGACAAAGCGGACAGGGCGTGAAAGGGGAAACTGCCAAACGAGATTGCCGCAAGGACACCCCCCATGCAGATTCGTGAGGCCCTCACATTCGACGACGTTCTTCTGGTTCCGGCAGCATCGACGGTGCTTCCCTCGACCGCTGACGTGACCACCCATGTCACCCGGTCGATCCGGATGAACATTCCGCTGCTGTCATCCGCCATGGACACGGTCACCGAAAGCCGCATGGCCATCGCGATGGCGCAGGCCGGCGGCATGGGCGTGATCCACCGCAACCTGACGACCGAGCAGCAGGCTGACGAGGTCCGCCGCGTCAAGCGGTTCGAGAGCGGCATCGTCTACAACCCGATCACCCTGACGCCGGACCAGACCCTGGCCGATGCCAAGGCGCTGCAGGACCGATACAACGTCACCGGCTTTCCGGTCGTCGATGCGGACGGGCGCGTGCTGGGGATCGTGACCAACCGCGACATGCGGTTCGCCAGCGACATGCGCACCCCGGTGCGAGCCATGATGTCGTCGGACAACCTGGCCATCCTGCGCGAACCGGCCGACCGGGCCGAGGCGATCAGCCTGATGAAGGCGCGCCGGATCGAAAAGCTGCTGGTCACCGACGGGTCGGGCAAGCTGACCGGCCTTCTGACGTTGAAGGATACCGAAAAGGCCGTGCTGAACCCGCAGGCCTGCAAGGACGACCTGGGCCGCCTGCGCGTGGCGGCAGCCTCCACCGTGGGCGACGAAGGCTTCGAGCGCAGCTGCGCGCTGATCGAGGCCGGCGTGGACATGGTCGTGATCGACACGGCCCACGGCCATTCCGCAGGCGTCGCGCGCGCAGTCGAACGGGTCAAGGCGTTCCGCGAGGGCGTGCAGGTGGTTGCCGGCAACGTCGCCACGACCGAGGCCACGCGCGCGCTGATCGGCGCAGGCGCGGATGCGGTCAAGGTCGGCATCGGGCCGGGCTCGATCTGCACCACGCGGATCGTGGCGGGCGTGGGAGTGCCGCAGCTGACCGCGATCATGGATGCCGTGGCCGGTGCGGGCGACATCCCGATCATCGCTGACGGCGGGATCAAATTCAGCGGCGATTTCGCCAAGGCCATCGCCGCGGGCGCCAGCTGTGCCATGGTCGGCAGCGCCATCGCCGGCACCGACGAAAGCCCCGGGGAGGTGATCCTGTACCAGGGCCGCAGCTTCAAGTCCTATCGCGGGATGGGCTCGCTGGGCGCGATGGCGCGCGGATCGGCCGACCGCTATTTCCAGAAGGACGCGGCCAGCGACAAGCTGGTCCCCGAGGGGATCGAGGGGCAGGTGCCCTACAAGGGGACGGCCAACGCCGTGGTGCACCAGCTGGTCGGCGGCCTGCGCGCCGCGATGGGCTATACCGGCTGCGCCACAGTCGCCGAGATGCGCACCAACTGCCAGTTCGTCCGCATCACCGGGGCAGGACTGAAGGAAAGCCACGTCCACGACGTGCAGATCACGCGCGAAAGCCCGAACTACCGTCTGGGCTGAATATCGGCCTCACAGCGAAAAGGCGGCCCCCGCAAGGGGGCCGCCTTTGTCATGGTCGGTCGGGGCGCACGGATGCGCCCCTGCCGGATCAGGCCGCGATGTCGAAGCGGTCGGCGTTCATCACCTTGACCCAGGCGGCGACGAAATCACGGACGAACTTCTCGGCGTTGTCGTCCTGAGCATAGACCTCGGCATAGCTGCGCAGGATCGAGTTCGAGCCCACGGTTACGTCCACGCGCGACGCCTGCCAGCGGACGGCGTCAGTCTTGCGGTCGCGGATCTCATAGACCTCGGCGTCGCCTTGGGCTTTGGTCCAGCGGTTGGCCATGTCCGTCAGGTTGACGAAGAAGTCCTGCGTCAGCGCGCCTTCGCGGTCGGTCAGCACGCCCAGCTTGGACCCGCCATGGTTGGCGCCGATCACCCGCAGCCCGCCCAGAAGAACGGTCATCTCGGCCGCGGTCAGGCCCAGCAACTGCGCACGATCCAGCAGCAGTTCCTCGGCGTTGACGGCGAAATCGGCCTTCAGCCAGTTGCGGAACCCGTCATGCACCGGCTCCAGCGCGTCGAAGGATGCCGCGTCGGTCTGCTCGTCGGTCGCGTCGCCGCGGCCGGGGGCAAAGGGCACGGTGATCGCGTGGCCCGCCGCCTGTGCGGCCTTCTCGATGCCGACATTGCCGGCCAGCACGATGACATCGGCCAGGGGGACGCCGGCCTCATCGGCGATGGGCTGCAGGACGGACAGGACGCGGGCCAGACGCTCGGGTTCGTTGCCGGCCCAGTCCTTCTGCGGGGCCAGACGGATGCGGGCGCCGTTGGCACCGCCGCGCAGGTCGGACCCGCGGAAGGTCCGCGCGCTGTCCCAGGCCGTGGCCACCATCTCGGCCACGGTCAGGTCGGTCGCCGCGATCCGCGCCTTGAGGCCCTCGACGTCGTAATCGGTCCGGCCGGCGGGAACCGGGTCCTGCCAGATCAGGTCCTCGGACGGCACGTCGGGCCCGACATAGCGTGCCTTGGGACCCATGTCGCGGTGGGTCAGCTTGAACCAGGCGCGGGCGAAGGCGTCGTCGAAGCTGGCCGGATCGGCGATGAACTTCTCGCAGATGGCGCGATAGACGGGGTCCACCTTCATCGCCATGTCCGCGTCGGTCATGATCGGCATGGTCCGGATCGACGGATCCTCGACATCGGCGGGCATGTCCTCGGGCTTGATGTCCACGGGCTCCCACTGCCAGGCGCCTGCGGGCGACTTGCGCAGCTCCCACTCATGGCCGAACAGCATGTCGAAATAGCCCATGTCCCACTTGGTGGGGTTGCTGGTCCAGGCGCCCTCGATGCCGCTGACCATCTGGTCGCGGCCGATGCCGCGGCGGCCTTCCTGCGCGTTCCAGCCCAGGCCCTGCTCGTGCAGCGCCGCGCCTTCTGGCTCGGCGCCCATGTTCTCGGCCCGGCCGTTGCCGTGGCTCTTGCCGATGGTGTGGCCGCCGGCGGTCAGGGCGACGGTCTCCTCGTCGTTCATGGCCATCCGGGCAAAGGTCTCGCGGATGTGCTGGGCGGTGGCCGCCGGGTCGGGCTGACCGTTCACGCCCTCGGGGTTCACGTAGATCAGGCCCATCTGCACGGCGGCCAGCGGGTTCTCCATCGTGTCGGGCTTGGTCACGTCCGCATAGCGGCTTTCAGACCCCTCCAGGAACTCCTTTTCGGCGCCCCAGTAGATGTCCTTCTCGGGATGCCAGATGTCCTCGCGGCCAAAGGCAAAGCCGAAGGTCTTCAGGCCTGCCTGCTCATAGGCTATGGTCCCGGCCAGCACGATCAGGTCGGCCCAGCTGATCTTGTTGCCGTACTTCTTCTTGATCGGCCACAGCAGGCGGCGGCCCTTGTCAGTGTTGTTGTTGTCGGGCCAGCTGTTCAGCGGCGCGAAACGCTGGTTGCCGGTGCCCGCACCGCCCCGACCGTCGCCAAGGCGATAGGACCCCGCCGCGTGCCAGGTGACGCGCGCGAACATGCCGACATAGCTGCCCCAGTCGGCGGGCCACCACTCCTGGCTGTCGGTCATCAGGGCGCGGATGTCGTTCTTCAGCGCCTCGACGTCCAGCGACTTCAGCTGTTCGCGATAGTTGAATTCGGGGCCAAGCGGGTTCGTCTTGCGGTCATGCTGGTGCAGGATGTCGAAATTCAGCGCACTGGGCCACCAGTCGGTGTTCGACGCTGCGGTCGAGGTATGGCTGCCATGCATCACCGGGCATTTGCCGGCGCTGTTCATCGGGTTGCCGTCCATCATCATCTCCATCTTGCGGGCCATGCGGGCGATCCGGCGGCATGCCGCGGACCGGTCGCATCGCGGCCGATTCGTCATGGCTGGACAGTAGCTTGGTCGACGCATCAGGTAAATTTCGATTATCTGATCGACACCGTCAGGAATGCTGATGGGGCTGGCCCGGTCCTACGTCATCATGATAGGCCGATGACCTGACAGATCAGCCAAGGGCACCCATGACCCATCACACCCTTTCCGGACGGGCGACATCGTGACGCCCGCCGCCCGCATGAGCGCCGCCATCACCGTTCTGGACCAGATCCTTGCCGGCAGCCCCGCGGAACAGGCGCTGTTGCGCTGGTCGCGTGCCAGGCGCTTTGCCGGGTCGGGCGACAGGGCCGCCCTGCGCGATCTGGTCTTCGGTGCCCTGCGACAGCGCGACAGTCTTGCCGCCTTGGGCGGGGGTCTGACGGGGCGGGGGCTGATGATCGGCCATGTCCGCCAATCCGGCCCGTCGCTGGACGCGATCTTCACCGGAGAGGGCCACGCCCCGTCACCCCTGACGGAGGCCGAGGCCGCCGTGGTTCCCCCCGACCCGCTGCCCGACGACCTGCCCGACTGGTTGCGCCCGGCCTGGCGGCAGGCCCTGGGCGATCAGGCCGATGCCGTGGCGCTAGCCATGACGCAGCGTGCGCCGGTCTGGCTGCGCGTGAACGGGTCGCGCGCGACGCCCGAGCAGGCGGCGGCGGTGCTGGCCGCCGACGGGATCACGGTCGAGGCCGCGCCCCAGCTTGCATCGGCCCTGCGGGTCGTGACGGGCGACCGCCTGGTCGCGCGGTCCAGCGCCTATCTGGACGGCCTGGTCGAGCTGCAGGACCTGTCGCCGCAGATGGCCTGCGCGCGGCTGCCATTGGCGCCCGGCCTGAGGGTCCTAGACTATTGCGCGGGGGGCGGCGGCAAGGCGCTGGCCCTGGCTGCGCGGCAGCCGGGCATTCAGGTGTCCGCCCATGACGTGGCCCCGGCCCGCATGGCCGATCTGCCCGCCCGTGCCGCCCGCGCGGGGGCCAAGGTCCAGATCCAGACGCAGCCGCGCGGAACGTTCGACCTGGTGGTCGCCGACGTTCCCTGTTCAGGATCAGGGACATGGCGGCGGACGCCCGACGCGAAATGGCGTCTAACCGCGGCGCAGTTGAGCGACCTCGTAGCGCTGCAGGCCCGCATCTTGGATCAGGTGGCGGCACTGGTCGCGCCCGGCGGTCTGCTGGCCTACATGACCTGTTCCGTTCTTGAGGCCGAGAACGGCGATCAGGTGGACGCGTTCCTGTCGCGCCATCCCGGTTTCCAGCGCGTCGACCAGCACGCATGGACACCCCTGACCGGGGGCGACGGGTTCTTTCTGGCCCAGCTGCGACAGGGTTAACGCAAATTTAAACAAAGCCACGCTATCCTGGGCAGGATCGGACGGAACAAGGGACGATTCGCGATGGCGCATCTTGACGAACAGGCGGGCCTGCCGCGCGGGGCGCTGGCGGCGCTGCCGCTGCTGCTGGCGCCGATGGTGCTGGGGGCGGCCGTGCTGATAGCGCGACCGGGCGCCGCGACCGGAACGGCGGCCGTCCTTGCCTCGACGGTCGCGGTGGCGTGGTACCTGCTGGGGGGCGCGGTCGCCGTGGGTCACCTGGCGCGCGGACTATCGGCCCGCAAGGCCCTGCGCGCCATCAGGGGAGAGGTGGCGACAGCCGCCGACCCGATCTGGATGTGCGATGCCCGCGGCCAGGTGCTGTTCCAGAACGAGGCCGCCCGGACCGAGTTCGAGGACCTGACCGGTCGCCCGGTCCTGTCGCTGATCGCGCGCCTGCGGGCCGATGCCGAAGGGCAGCTGGCCGACCTGACCGCCCGTGCGCTGCGGGTGGGCAATGCCGATCTGGAACTGGCCGAGGGAGAGATCCTGTCGCTGTCCTGCCTGCCCGACGCGCCGCTGCAGATCTGGTCGCTGCACCGCGCCGGGGTCCAGCCTGACGGGTTCGAGCTGGCCCTGGCGATGGAGGAGGACCAGCCCCCCGCCGATGATTTCGACGCCATTCCCGTCGCGCTGCTGCGTCTGGCGACTGATGGCCGCATCTGCCGCGCCAATGCCGCCGCGCGTCACCTGCTGGACGGCATGCTGTCGGACGAGGGCCAGAACCTGGCCGAACTGCTGGAAGGGCCGGGGCGCCCGTTGGCAGACTGGCTTTCCGACATGTGCGCCGGGCGCGCCACCAACGGAACGGAAATGCTGCGCCTGCGCCATCCCGACAGTCGCCAGGGAGAGATGCGCGACCGCTATTTCCAGCTGTCGCTGGCGCGCGACCCGGCAGAGGCTGGCCGCATGATCGCCGTGCTGACCGATGCCAGCGCCCTCAAGACGCTGGAGGCGCAGTTCGTGCAAAGCCAGAAGATGCAGGCCATCGGCCAACTGGCAGGCGGCGTCGCGCATGATTTCAACAACCTGCTGACCGCGATCAGCGGACATTGCGACCTGCTGATGCTCAAACGCGACAAGGGCGATCCGGATTATGCCGACCTGGACCAGATCAGCCAGAACGCCAACCGCGCTGCGGCGCTGGTCGGACAGCTGCTGGCGTTCTCGCGCAAGCAGACGCTGCGGCTGGAGACGCTGGACCTGCGCGACACGCTGGCCGACCTGACCCACCTGCTGAACCGGCTGGTGGGGGAACGGGTGGGCCTGACCATCACCTACGATCCGGCGCTGCGCGCCATCCGCGCCGACAAGCGGCAACTGGAGCAGGTCATCATGAACCTCGTCGTCAACGCCCGCGATGCCATGCCGCAAGGCGGCGACATCACCGTGCGCACCGAAAACCTTCACCTGGCCGAGGCGATGACCCGTGACCAGGTCACGCTGCCCAAGGGCGACTATGTCCGCATCATCGTGCGCGACCACGGCTGCGGCATCGCGCCGGATCATCTTGGCAAGATCTTCGAGCCGTTCTTCACCACCAAGCGCACGGGCGAGGGGACGGGACTGGGCCTGTCGACGGCCTATGGCATCGTCAAGCAGACCGGCGGTTTCATCTTCTGTGACAGCGTGATGAGCGAAGGGACGACCTTCTCGCTCTATTTCCCGGCCCATGCCCGCGCCCAGATCGCGGCGGTTCCCGCCGCGCGTTCGGCCCCCCGGCCCACCCCGCAGCTGCAGACCGGCCCCAAGGCGACCGTGCTGCTGGTCGAGGACGAGGCGCCGGTCCGCGCGTTTGCCGCACGTGCCCTAAAGCTGAAGGGGTATGACGTCCTTGAGGCCGGATCGGGAGAGGCCGCGCTGAGCCTTCTGGAAGGGCGCGACGGTCCGGTCGATATCTTCGTCACCGATGTCGTGATGCCCGGCATGGACGGCCCCACCTGGGTCCGCGAGGGGCGGCGGATGCTGCCTTCCGCCAAGGTCATCTTCATGTCCGGATATACCGAGGACATCTTCGTGGATGGGCAGGTGCCCATCGCCGACGCATCGTTCCTGGCCAAGCCGTTCACGCTGACCGAGCTGACGCAGATGGTCGAGATGCAGCTGACGCGCCCCTCGGGCAGCGACCGGCTGCACTGACGCGCGGATCAGCTGCGGCTGTGCAAGGACGCGTATACGTCCAGGTCGCGGGCCATCGCGTGGCGCAGCTGCGCCTCGGCCGGTTCGGGCAGATGGACGTCGACACTGGGCGGCACGTTGATGCGCGGCAGCTCGATCGCGCAATCAAGTCGCGTCTCCAGGAAATCCACGAAGCTGGCGATGTCCTCGTAGCGGAAGATGCAGTCGACGCGATGATCGCCGTCCGTCAGAAACGCGCTCTGGCTGCCGATTTCGGGGTGCTGGCCTGCGGCGTAACGCGTTGCGAAACCGGAAAAGCTGATGCCGTCCATGGCATGGCGCGGATCGTCATGATCGTCGCGCAGCTTGAAGCGGTACCAGCTGCGCAGCCAGTCCACCGGCTCTCTCATCAGGGCGACCGTGGTGAAATCCGCACCGGTCTGCGCGGAAAGCCACGGGCCGACGAAACGGCGATAGGTGGCGATATCCGTGTGCTTGAGCGCGTCCGGTCGCAGCAGCGACGCCGAGGCCAGCGACTCGAGCGCAACCTCGATCGCCGTCGAGCCGGCCTTGGGCGTGGCGAGAAACACCAGTCTCTGGTCCCAGAATATCAGCATGCCTGTCGTCCGATCATGGTGTTGCAGATGCACGGAGGCGTTGGATAGCGGGCCTGCCAAAGGCTGTAAACGCTTTGTTAACCCTGTCCGCGCGATGCTGGCGAAGACGAATCGACAATCGTCCACAACATCCTTGAAAACCGGTTAAGGATGGCGCATCTAGTGGTGAACAAGACAAGAACATCCGGTCGGTCGAATTGATTGCCCCGCCCGGAGGGCTGTGAAATAACGTGGGGATCACATGGCACAGGCGAGCATCTTCGACATGACGGACAAACGCGCGGCGGACAAGCAGAAGGCGCTGGACAGCGCCCTGGCCCAGATCGAACGGCAGTTCGGCAAGGGCTCGATCATGAAGCTGGGCAAGGACAATCCCGTGGCCGAGATCGAGTCGACATCGACCGGGTCGCTGGGTCTGGACATCGCGTTGGGCATCGGCGGCCTGCCCAAGGGCCGGATCATCGAGATCTTCGGGCCGGAAAGCTCGGGCAAGACGACGCTGACGCTGCATGTCGTGGCCGAGGAGCAGAAGAAGGGCGGCGTCTGCGCCTTCGTCGACGCGGAACACGCGCTGGACCCGCAATATGCCAAGAAGCTGGGCGTGAACCTGGACGAACTGCTGATCAGCCAGCCCGACACGGGCGAGCAGGCGCTGGAGATCGTGGACACGCTGGTGCGGTCGGGCGCGGTCAGCCTGGTCGTGGTCGACTCGGTCGCGGCGCTGACGCCCAAGTCCGAGATCGAGGGCGACATGGGCGACATGCAGATGGGCAGCCAGGCCCGCCTGATGAGCCAGGCCATGCGCAAGCTGACCGCCAGCATCGGGCGTTCGAACTGCATGGTGATCTTCATCAACCAGATCCGCATGAAGATCGGCGTCATGTTCGGCAACCCCGAGACCACAACCGGCGGCAACGCGCTGAAGTTCTATGCCTCGGTTCGCTTGGACATCCGCCGCACCGGCGCGGTTAAGGACCGCGACGAGGTCGTGGGCAACGCCACCCGCGTCAAGGTGGTCAAGAACAAGGTCGCGCCCCCCTTCCGGCAGGTCGAGTTCGACATCATGTACGGAGAGGGCATCAGCAAGGTCGGCGAACTGATCGACCTTGGCGTCAAGGCCGGCGTGGTCGAGAAGTCGGGCGCTTGGTATTCTTATGGTGACGAGCGCATCGGCCAAGGCCGCGAGAACGCCAAGCAGTTCCTGCGCGACCGCCCCGAGGTGGCCTTTGCCATCGAGGACAAGATCCGCGCCAGCCATGGCCTGGAATTTGGCGTCGGCGAAGGGTCGGACAGCGGCGACGACGACTCGCTGACCGAATAAGGTCGCTGCCATCACAACGGACGGGCGCGGGGGAGACCCTGCGCCTTTTCGCATGCCGGTTGCTGGACAGGGCAGCGGCCGGGCGATAGACCATCGGCAGCCCGGCTTGGCCGGAGACACTTTTGCGATGAAGGCCCGCCATGCCCAGTCTGAATGACATCCGCTCGACTTTCCTTGGCTATTTCGAAAGGAACGGCCACCGGGTCGTGGACAGCAGCCCGCTAGTCCCGCGCAACGACCCCACGCTGATGTTCGCGAATTCCGGCATGGTGCAGTTCAAGAACCTGTTCACCGGGGTCGAGACGCGCGACTACAATCGCGCCACCAGCGCGCAGAAATGCGTTCGTGCCGGCGGCAAGCACAACGACCTGGACAATGTGGGCTATACGGCGCGGCACCACACGTTCTTCGAGATGCTGGGAAATTTCAGCTTTGGCGACTATTTCAAGGACCAGGCGATCGCGCATGCCTGGGAGTTGCTGACCCGCGATTTCGCGATCCCCAAGGATCGCCTGCTGGTCACGGTCTATCACATCGACGATGAGGCCGTGCAGATCTGGAAGAAGGTCGCGGGCCTGTCCGACGACCGCATCATCCGTATCCCGACATCGGACAATTTCTGGCAGATGGGCCCGACCGGTCCCTGCGGCCCCTGCACCGAGATCTTCTTCGATCATGGCGACAAGATCCCCGGCGGCCCTCCGGGCAGCCCGGACGAGGATGGCGACCGCTTCATCGAGATCTGGAACCTGGTTTTTATGCAGAACGAGCAGTTCGAGGACGGCTCGATGCGCGCGTTGGACATGCAGTCCATCGACACCGGCATGGGGCTGGAGCGGATCGGCGCGCTGCTGCAGGGCAAGCACGACAACTATGACACCGACCTGATGCGGTCGCTGATCGAGGCCTCGGCCCATGCGACCAGCGCGGATCCCGACGGGCCGGGCAAGGTGCATCACCGGGTGATCGCGGATCACCTGCGGTCGACCAGCTTCCTGATCGCGGACGGGGTGATGCCCTCGAACGAGGGCCGCGGTTACGTGCTGCGCCGGATCATGCGCCGCGCGATGCGCCATGCGCACATGCTGGGCGCGCAGGACCCGGTCATGCACAAGCTGGTGCCCGTATTGGTGCGCCAGATGGGTGCGGCCTATCCGGAGCTGACACGCGCGCAGGCGATGATCGAGGAGACCCTGCGGTCCGAGGAGACGCGGTTCCGCCAGACGCTGGACCGGGGTCTGCGCCTGCTGGACGACGAACTGGCGCGCCTGCCCGAAGGGGCCGACCTGCCGGGCGAGGCCGCGTTCAAGCTGTACGACACGTTCGGATTTCCGCTGGACCTGACCCAGGACGCGCTGCGCGAAAAGGGCCGCGCGGTGCAGACCGAGGGGTTCGACGCGGCGATGGCCGAGCAGAAACGCATGGCCCGTGCCGCATGGTCGGGTTCCGGTGAGGCCGCGGATGCGACCATCTGGTTCGAGCTGGCCGAAAAGCACGGCGTCACCGAGTTCCTGGGCTATGATACCGAGGAGGCCGAGGGCCAGATCACCGCGCTGGTGATCGACGGCGCCGACGCGGCCGAGGCGGGCGAGGGGGCCAAGGTCGCCATCGTGGTGAACCAGTCGCCCTTCTATGCCGAAAGCGGCGGGCAGGTCGGCGATCATGGCCTGATCCGGACCGAAACGGGCGCGGCGCGCGTCACCGACACCAAGAAGGTTGCCGGCGTCTTTATCCATCAGGCCGAGGTCACGATGGGCACCATCAGCCGTGGCCAGGGGGCGCAGCTGTCGGTCGATCACGACCGCCGGTCGGCGATCCGCGCGAACCACTCGGCAACGCACCTGCTGCACGAGGCGCTGCGCGGGGCCCTTGGCGATCACGTCGCGCAGCGGGGCAGCCTGAACGCGCCGGACCGGCTGCGGTTCGACTTCAGCCACAATCATGCGGTCACCGCCGAGCAGCTTGCGGCGATCGAGGCCGAGGTGAACGGCTATGTGCGCCAGAACAGCCCGGTCGAGACCCGGATCATGACGCCTGACGATGCACGCGCCCTGGGGGCGCAGGCGCTGTTCGGAGAGAAATACGGCGACGAGGTTCGCGTCGTGTTGATGGGCGCGCAGCCCGGCAGCGGCAAGGGCGCCGACGGGGCGACCTATTCGCTGGAGCTGTGCGGCGGCACGCATGTCGCGCGGACCGGCGATATAGGGGCGTTCGTGCTGTTGGGCGACGCAGCCTCCAGCGCGGGTGTCCGGCGGATCGAGGCGCTGACCGGACAGGCGGCGCTGGCGCATCTGCGCGATGCGGACAGCCGCCTGGCCGAGATCGCGGGCATCCTCAAGGCGCAGTCCGCCGAGGTGGTGACCCGCGTCCGCGCGCTGGCCGACGAACGCAAGGCGCTGGCCAACGAGGTCGCGCAGCTGAAGCGGCAGCTGGCGATGGGCGGCGGCGACGAGGCCGAGGAGATCGCGGGCGTCAAGTTCATCGCCCGCAAGGTCGAGGGCGTGGGCGGCAAGGAACTGGGTGCGCTGGTCGACGAGATGAAGGCATCCCTGGGCAGCGGCGCCGTTCTGGTGCTGGCCGAGGATGGCGGCAAGGCCACCGTGGCCGCGGGCGTCACGCCCGATCTGACCGGTCGCATCAGCGCCGTGGCGCTGGTGCAGGCTGCGACGGCTGCACTGGGCGGTAAGGGCGGTGGCGGCCGCCCCGACCGGGCACAGGGTGGCGCGCCCTCTCTGGCGGCCGCGGAAACGGCGTTCCAGGACGCCCGCAAGATCATCGAGGACAGCAAATGACAGCGCTTTGGATTGCCCATGTGACCGTGACGGACCCGGACGCCTATGGCCTTTATGCCAAGGCGGCGGGCCCTGCGATCGCCGCCCATGGCGGTGTGTTCCTGGCCCGCGCCGGCCGCTATCACGTGCTGGAGGGGGCGGACCGCGCCCGCCACGTGGTCGCGCGGTTCCCGTCACTTGATGCGGCCGTTGCCTGTTATCACAGCACCGAGTACCAGGCGGCGCTTGCGCATGCCAAAGGGGCCAGCGAACGCGATCTTGTCATCGTGGAAGAGGCCGCACCCCCTACGGAATAGGTGAAACCTTCAGACTTTCGTGCTAGTCCTGTCACAAAAGAGACGTGAAGGGGCAGGGCATGTGTCGTTGGGCCGCCTATCTGGGCGCACCGATCTTTCTGGAGGATATCGTCAGCCGGCCAGCGCATTCGCTGATCCGGCAAAGCCAGGGTGCAATGCGGTGCCATACGCCGGTGAATGCCGACGGCTTCGGCATCGCGTGGTACGGCGAACGTCCCGAACCGGGGCTGTACCGCGATGTCATGCCGGCCTGGTCCGACCCGAACCTGCGCAGCCTTGTGGCGCAGGTGCGGTCCGGCCTGTTCATGGCGCATGTGCGGGCGTCGACGGGGACGGCGACCAGCCGCAACAACTGCCATCCCTTTGCCGTCGGTCGATGGAGCTTCATGCATAATGGCCAGTTCGGCGGCTATGACGCCTTCCGACGTCATGCCGACGTGCTGATCCCGGACGAATACTATCCCCACCGCAAGGGCGCGACCGACAGCGAGGCGCTGTTCCTGGTCGCCCTGGGATGCGGGCTGGACCAGAACCCCAAGGTTGCGATGGAACGGGCGCTTGGGCTGTTGGGCACATTGGCGCGTCAGCGCGGATGCGCACCGCATGTCCGCGCCGCCTGCGCCCTGTCGGACGGAGAGCGGCTGTACGCTTTGCGCTACAGCAGCGACGACCAGGCGCCGTCGCTGTACCATCGGTGGTCGGAAAGCCGTCAGGGTTGGGCCGTCGTGTCCGAACCGCTGGAGAGTGACGAGGCGGACTGGACCGAGGTTCCCCCCGGCAGCTTCTGCACGTTCGAGCGTGGCCGGGTCGAGGTCGTGCCGTTCTGCCCCGAACCGCTCAGCGCGGCCGCCTGACCCTTACGGGCGGTCGGTCATCGCATCGGGGACCGGGGGCGCGGCCTCGGGTGCCTCGGGCTGGGGCAGGCGGCGCAGTTCGGGATCGACGCTGTGCGGGCGGCGGAACACCAGCACATTATGATAAACCGTGGTGCGCCCGGTCAGGCCGCTGCGCTCCTCGCTTGGCAGGACATCGGCACGCACGTATTCCCAGCCCTCGGCCGACATGCGGTTCAGCTCTGCCGTCAGCGACAGGGCATACCGATCGGTCGGCGTCTTTGCCTCGCGGGCCTTCTCCGTCTTGGTCGGCGCGGGGATGACGGAATATTCAAAGCGCATGTCGGCGTCCTGTCGCGATGGGATAAGGGTCACAGAGCCAGTTTCCGGGCGACCATGTCGTTGACGGCGGCGGGATTCGCCTTGCCGCCGGTGGCCTTCAGCACCTGGCCCACGAACCAGCCCGCCAGCTTGGGGTTGGCGCGCGCCTTCTCGACCTGGGCGGGGTTGTCGGCAATGATCTGATCGACCGCGGCCTCGATCGCGCAAAGGTCGGTGACCTGCTTCATGCCGCGTTCCTCGACGATCCGGGCGGGGTCGCCGCCTTCGGTCCACAGGATCTCGAACAGGTCCTTGGCGATCTTGCCGGAAATCGCATCCGATGCGATCAGGTCGATCACGCCGCCCAACTGCGCGGCGGACACCGGAGAGGTCGCGATGGTCAGACCTTCCTTGTTCAGGCGGCCGAACAACTCGTTGATGACCCAGTTCGCGGCCATCTTCCCGTCGCGGCCCGATGCCACGGCCTCGAAGTAGTCGGCGTTCTCGACCTCTGCGGTCAGCACGCCCGCATCGTATTCCGACAGGCCCATGCCCTGCACGAAGCGGGCCTTCTTCTCATCGGGCAGTTCGGGCATGGATGCCGCGATGTCATCCACCCAGGCCTGCTCGATCTCCAGCGGCAGAAGGTCGGGGTCGGGGAAGTAGCGGTAATCATGCGCCTCCTCCTTCGACCGCATCGACCGCGTCTCTCCCTTGTCGGGATCATAAAGGCGCGTCTCCTGGACGATCTTTCCGCCATCCTCCAGGATCGCGATCTGGCGCCGGGCCTCATAGTCGATGGCCGCCTGGATGAAGCGCATCGAGTTCATGTTCTTGATCTCGCAGCGCGTGCCCAGATGGCCGAAATCGCCGGTCTCCTGGAACCGTTCGTAATCGCCGGGCTTGCAAACGCTGACGTTGACGTCGGCACGCAGGTTGCCGTTCTGCATGTTGCCGTCGCAGGTGCCCAGATATCGCAGGATCTGGCGCAGCTTGACGACATAGGCGGCGGCCTCCTCGGGGCCGCGGATGTCGGGGCGGCTGACGATTTCCATCAGGGCGACGCCGGTGCGGTTCAAATCGACGAAGGACATGGTCGGGTCCATGTCGTGGATCGACTTGCCCGCGTCCTGTTCAAGGTGGATGCGCTCGACGCGGACGCGGCGGGCGACGCCGGGGGCCATGTCGACGATGATCTCTCCCTCGCCCACGATGGGGTGGTACAGCTGGCTGATCTGATAGCCCTGCGGCAGGTCGGGATAGAAATAGTTCTTGCGGTCGAACGCGCTGCGCAGGTTGATCTGGGCCTTCAGGCCCAGGCCGGTGCGGACCGCCTGCGCCACGCAGAATTCGTTGATGACCGGCAGCATGCCCGGCATGGCCGCATCGACGAAGGCCACGTTGCTGTTGGGCTCGGACCCGAAACGGGTCGACGCGCCGGAAAACAGCTTGGCGTTCGATGCGACCTGGGCGTGAACCTCCAGCCCGATCACCAGCTCCCAATCGCCTTGCGCGCCTTGGATCACTTTCGGCTGCGGGGCGGTGAAGGTCAGGTCAAGCATGGCGGGCCTCTTTGGCGGCAAACGGTCTGGCGGCGGTTTTAGGGCAAGGCCACGGCATTGTCACGGCCCCGCCCGCCACTGCCGCGCGAATCATCACGGGCGCCGTGCAATGCGTAAAATTCGAATGAACGGCGGTGTTCGTCCAGGGCCGTCGGCGGATTTCCGACCATGTGCCTTTCGCGTCGCGGCAGGTTCCCGCCGAGGCAAATCCTTCTTCTTGCAGGATATTCGACACACGCTATGGCAGAGGACGACGAAACCACCCTTTGAGGTAACCATGCGCGCCGCGCTTTCCCTTGCCGCCCTAGCCCTGGTGGCCGCCTGTTCCACGACCCCGTCGGGTCCGACCGACGCCCAGGTCGAGGCACAGGAGATGGCCCTGGCCCAGGTGCCCCCGATGCGGTGGGGAGAGCGCAATGGCTCTGACGAATGGACCCGCGCCACGATGGAGGCGCTTGACCGTGAAGGCGTGACGATGCTGTCCAGCGTCCCTCATGACATCGCGGAGTTCTGCCCCAACTATCGCCAGCTTGCTCCCACCGGCCGCAAGGCGTTCTGGGCGGGGCTGCTGTCGGCCGTCGCGCGGCATGAAAGCACCTTCAATCCGCAGGCCGCCGGCGGCGGTGGCAAATGGATCGGCCTGATGCAGATCGCGCCGGCGACATGGCGCAACTATGACTGCACCGGCAACATCCGCAACGGCGCCGACAACATGGCCTGCGCGGTCAAGATCGCTGCGCAGCAGGTGGGACGCGACAACGCCGTCGCCCGTGACGACAACGGCTGGCGCGGCGTCGCGCGGGACTGGGCGCCGATGCGCAGCAGCAAGAAGCGCGCGGACATCGCCGCCTGGACCTCCAGCCAAAGCTATTGCAGCGCGCAGGGCTGAGACCGGATCAAGTTGGGGAAAGGGGGCCGGATCGGGCCCCCTTTTTCATGTCAGCGCAGGGCCGACAGGATGCGCGCCCAGGACCGCGCGCCCTTGGCAAAGCTTTCCACGTCGTACTTTTCGTTCGGTGAATGGATGCGGTCGTCGTCGCGGGCAAATCCCACCAGCATCGAATCCATGCCCAGCAGCTCCTTGAAATCGCCCGCGATGGGGATCGACCCGCCGCCGCCGATATAGGCGGCCTCCTGGCCCCATTCCTGCGTCAGCGCATCCTTGGCCTGGCCGAACGCCGGATCGCTGATGTCCATGACGCTGGCGGGCCCGGCGCCGTGGTCGTGGAATTCCACCCGGCAATCGGCGGGAACGAAGCGGCGGACATGATCCTGGAACGCCTGGCGCACCGCCTGCGGGTCCTGGGTGCCCGTCAGGCGGAAGCTGACCTTGGCGCGTGCCGTCGCCGGCAGAACGGTCTTGAACCCCGCGCCTGCATAGCCGCCGGCGATGCCGTTGATCTCGGCCGTGGGCTGGTTCCACACCATCTCCAACGCGGTGCGGCCCCGTTCGCCGATGGGTTGGGACAGTCCCACGCGCGACAGATAGTCGGCGGCGTCGAAATTCAGTGCCTGCCAGTCGCGCGCCAACTCTGGCGACAGATCCGCCACGCCGTCATAGAAGCCGGGCAGGGTGACGCGACCCGTGTCGTCCTTCAGCGCCGCCAGCGCCTGCGCCAGGATCATGATCGGGTTCGCCGCCAGCCCACCGAAGCTGCCGGAATGCAGGTCGCGATCGGCGGCGTGGATCACGACCTCCTGTCCCACCAGCCCGCGCAGCTGGGTGGTGATGGCGGGCCGCCCGTCGGCATAGCGCGCGGTGTCGCAGATCATCGCCAGATCGGCGCGC
The DNA here is from genome assembly GCF_000967735.1 of Paracoccus sp. S4493. Classification (NCBI taxonomy): domain Bacteria; kingdom Pseudomonadati; phylum Pseudomonadota; class Alphaproteobacteria; order Rhodobacterales; family Paracoccaceae; genus Paracoccus; species Paracoccus sp. S4493. The sequence goes on along the minus strand of NZ_JXYF01000010.1, from coordinate 36,163 downwards.
AGGCTGGCGGCATGTTCGATCAGGAACGGCCGCAACGACGGAGAGCCGGACTCTTCCTCGCCCTCGAACAGCAGGATCAGGTCGGTGGGCAGGGCGCCATGCACGGCCTTCCAGGCGCGGAACGCCTCGACGAAGGTCATCAGCTGGCCCTTGTCGTCAGACGCGCCGCGGGCGCGGATCACGCGCCCTTGGGGCGTATCCTCGATCGCCGGTTCGAAGGGCGGGCGGTCCCACAGGGACAGCGGATCCACCGGCTGCACGTCGTAATGACCATAGAACAGCAGCGGGCGCGCATCGCCCCGGGGGCTGCGGGCGGTGATCATCGGATGGCCGGGCGTGTCGTGGACCTGGGTGTCGAAGCCCAGGTCGCGCAGTTCCTGTGCCAGCCATTCGGCGGCAGTCCGCACATCGCCCGCATGCGCCGGATCGGTCGAGATGGACGGGATCTTCAGAAAACGCATCAGCCGTGCCAGCGCATCCTCCAACCCCTGGTCCAGATGCGTCAGGATGTCCTGCAGCCTTGCGTGTTCGCCCATGATTCCTACCTCTTGCGGTGTCGATTTCAGGTTTCTGCCTGCGCCTTTCGTCGAATTGCGACGTTTTCGGCCTGTTTTTTTCGCGCCTTGACCTCTATCAAGGCAGAAAGCGCGCGGTCGGAGAATGATCGCACCCAGCCAGCTATGCAAGGGATCGCCCGCCATGAAATATGATGTCGCCTTGGACAAGGCCCTTGCACGTCTGCACGAGGAAGGGCGCTATCGCACCTTCATCGACATCGAACGTGCGCAGGGCCGGTTCCCGCAGGCGGTCTGGAATCGCCCCGACGGCGAACGCCAGGAAATCACCGTGTGGTGCGGAAACGACTATCTGGGCATGGGTCAGCACCCGACCGTCCTGGCCGCGATGCACGAGGCGCTGGACGCCACCGGTGCGGGGTCCGGCGGCACGCGCAATATCAGCGGTACCACGGTCTATCACAAGCGCCTGGAATCCGAACTGGCGGACCTGCACGACAAGCAGGCGGCGCTGGTCTTCTCCAGCGCCTACATCGCGAATGACGCGACGCTGTCGACGCTGCCCAAGCTGTTTCCCGGCCTGATCATCTATTCGGACGAGCTGAACCACGCGTCCATGATCGAGGGGATCAAGCGCAATGGCGGCGCCAAGCGCATCTTCCGGCACAACGATCTGGCGCATCTGCGCGAGCTGCTGGCCGCGGACGACCCGGACGCGCCCAAGCTGATCGCCTTCGAATCCATCTATTCGATGGACGGCGATTTCGGTCCGATCGAGGGGTTCTGCGATCTGGCCGACGAGTTCGGCGCGCTGACCTATCTGGACGAGGTTCATGCCGTCGGCATGTACGGCAAGCGGGGCGGCGGCGTCGCGGAACGCGACGGGCTGTCGGATCGCATCGACATCATCAACGGCACTCTGGGCAAGGCGTTCGGCGTGTTCGGCGGCTATATCGCGGCCAGCGACAAGATGTGCGACGCGATCCGGTCCTATGCGCCGGGGTTCATCTTCACCACGTCTTTGCCACCGGCGGTTGCAGCGGGCGCCGCGGCGTCCATCGCGCTGCTGAAGACCACCGAGGGGCAGAAACTGCGCGATGCGCAGCAGCTGCATGCCCGCATCCTGAAGATGCGTCTGAAATCGCTCGGCATGCCGATCATCGACCACGGCAGCCATATCGTGCCCGTCCATGTCGGTCATCCCGTGCATTGCAAGGCGCTGTCCGACATGCTGCTGCGCGATTACGGCATCTACGTGCAGCCGATCAACTTCCCCACGGTCCCGCGCGGGACCGAGCGGCTGCGTTTTACCCCGTCGCCGGTGCACGATCCGAAGCAGATCGATCACCTGGTCCGGGCGATGGATGCACTGTGGTCGCACTGTGCCCTGAATCGCGCGGAATTGAGCGCGTAATGCAATCCACGGGTGAACTGCTCTCGCCTGCGTGATAACCTTTGGCTAAAGAAGCTTTGGTAGCCTTCGATTCGGAGGCAGCCTATAACAAGCGGATGAGGCATAGGCGATGAGCAGGCTGCGGGCACCTGACCCGGCAGAAGATTTCGTGCAAGTCGGGGATACGGCAGTGTTCCTGGACGATGACACGCGGTTGGGCGATCTGATGCGCGGAGAGCGGGCGACGTTGGGCAAGTCCCTTCTGGACGTCCAGCGCGAATTGCGCATCCGTGCCTCCTATGTCGCCGCGATCGAGAACTGCGACGTCTCGGCCTTTGACGCGCCCAGCTTCATCTCGGGCTATGTGCGCTCCTATGCGCGTTATCTGGGCATGGACCCCGACTGGGTCTTTCGGCGGTTCTGTCAGGAATCTGGCTTTCAGCCGACGCATGGCATGGCTCCTGCCGCTGCCGGGCCCAAGCCGGGCCGCCGTCCGTCCGACCCTGCCGAAGCGCTGGCCAATCCCCGCGCCTTGTTCATCCCTCAGGAACGCGGATTCCTGTCCGAGGTCGAGCCGCGGGCCATCGGCGCGATCTTCGTGCTGATGGCGCTGATCGGTGGGCTGGGCTATGGCGGATGGGCCGTCCTGCAGGAGGTCCAGCGCGTCACGCTGACCCCGGGTGACGATCTGCCCACGGTGGTCGCCGAACTGGACCCGACGCATGGCGCGGGGCTGTCAGACCCTGCCATCGACGGCGGACAGGGCAGCGACATCGCGCTGAGCCTGCCCCAGCCCGAGGCGCTGGATCGTCTGTACCGTCCGCAGATCCTCGAGGCACCGGTCCTGACCGCGCGCGACGGGCCCATCGCGGCGATCGATCCGGGTCTGCTGGACAGTTCCGCCACGGTCGAGGATGTGATCGCCTCGGCGGGACAGGTCGCGCAGGTGCCGCTTCCCCAGAATGCACTGGCCCAGCAGGCCGGCGTGGCACAGGTGCCGACCGGAACGCCCGGCGCCATCGGCGCCTTGCAGACCGCCCAGCCCGCCGCCGTGGAAAGCGTCGTGCGCACGCTGGCCCCGGATGCGCCCCCGTTGGAGCTGATGGCGGCGCGTCCGGCCTGGGTGCGCGTGACATCGGCGGACGGCACGGTGCTGCTGGAAAAGATCATGGATGCGGGCGAACGCTTTGCGCTGCCGCCGCTGGAACAGCCGCCCGTGCTGCGGACCGGAAATTCGGGCGCGGTCTATTTCGCGGTCAGCGGCCAGACCTATGGGCCGGCGGCGCCCGGCGCGCAGGTCATCAGCGGGGTGGAACTGTCCCCCGCCAACCTGACCGAGCGTTATGCCCTGGCCGATCCCGCGGCCGACCCCGAACTGGCGCAGATGATCGCGGTGGCGCAGGTCGCGACGCCCGGCCAGACCGAAACCGAGTGAGACACGCAGGGCCGGAACCCTGGCCCGCCTAGCGCCAGGTGCGTTCCAACAGGCCGATCCAGTTGTCGCAGGCGATCTTGCGGATCAGGTCGGGGCCGTAACCGGCATCGTCCATCGCCTTGATCAGCACGGGCAGCGCCGATGCGTCGGGCAGATCACGTGGCATCAGCGCGCCGTCGAAATCGGACCCCAGGGCCACGCCATCTTCCCCCAGGAGCTCCAGCAGGTGATCCAGATGCCGGATCATCATGCCCAGGTCCTCCAACGGCTGGCGCCGCCCGTCAGGCCGCAGGAAGCTGGAGGCGAAGTTCAGTCCGACCAAGCCCTTGCTGTCCGCGATCTGGCGCAGCTGCCGGTCGGTCAGGTTGCGGCTGCTTTCGCTGAGGACATGCACGGCGCTGTGGCTGGCGACGAGGGGCGCGTCCGACAGCCGGGCCACGTCGTCGAAACCGGCCTGGTTCAGGTGCGACAGGTCCAGCATGATGCCAAGCGCGTTGCAATCCGCGACCAGGGCATGACCTTCGGGGGTCAGCGGGCCGCCCATGTCGGGGCTGGCGGGAAAGGCAAAGGGCACGCCCTCGCCGAACTGGGTGGGCCGCGACCAGACCGGCCCAAGCGAGCGCAGCCCCGCCGCGTGCCACAAATGCAGCGCATCACGGTCGCGGATCGCCTCGGCCCCCTCCATGTGCATGATCGCGGCGATCCTCCCGGCCGCAATGGTCGCGCGCAACCCTGCGGCGTCGCGCACGATATCCAGGGTGCCGGTCCGCTCCAGCGCCAGCAATGCCGCCGCCTGTGCGAAAGCCTGGGGCAGGGCCACGTCGGACGCGATCTGGGCGGGCAGGGGCAGCTCGAAGGGCGGGTTCTCCATCGCGTCCATCGCATGGTCGTCGCCCAGCCCTGCCGGTGTCGGTATCCAGATCGCGAAGAAACCGCCGACCATGCCGCCGGCCTGCATCCGGGGCAGGTCCAGATGGCCGGTGCCGTCGCCATGCAGCCAAAGCTGATCGGCATCCGCGCCCGCCGCCACGACGCGCTGCAGGAAATCGTTGTGGCCGTCGAATACCGGGGTCATGGCTGGTCCTTGCTGTTTCGTCCCGGCAGGATGCACATCGTGCAGCGCCCTGCAATGGCACTTTGCGCCAAGGGGCTTGGGGGTTACGCTGGTGGCAGGACCATGCCCATGAAAGGCCAGCCCATGCCCCGCATCACGCCCGATTTCGACGGCCAGACCGTCATCACCACCTTCGAGGTGACCCCTGGTACCGCGCATGACGTGTTGGACCTGCTGACCGAGGCGTGGGCGCAGGTCATCAGCCGACAGCCCGGCTGCCTGGGTGGGGCGATCCATCTGAACGACGCGCAGACCCGTATCGCCACCTATTCGCAGTGGCGCGACCGCCGCGATTACCAGGCGATGCTGCGCGACCCCGAGATGCGTCGCCGGAACCGCGAGATCCACGGAATGTGCAAGTCGTTCGAGCCCGTGATGTACGAGGTTCAGTCCGTGCATCCCTGATGCTGCACATGCAGAAACTTGGTGCAATCGGCCGCGTTGGACCCTAGGCTGGGCCAAACGCGGGGGATTGTCGCAATGTCAGGTCGGATCATCACGGTGGCTCAGCAAAAGGGCGGATCGGGCAAGACGACGCTGGCCGTCAATCTGGCGGTCAGCCTGCATGCGCGGGGTCATTCCGTCGCCCTGGTCGACACCGATCCGCAGGGCAGCCTGGGCCGCTGGTTCATGGAACGCATGTCCGCGGTGGGTGAGGACGAGGCGATGGATTTTTCGACCTCGTCGGCTTGGGGGGCCAGCTACGAATCGGAGAAGCTTAAGCGTCGGTTCGATTACGTCATCATCGACACGCCGCCCAAGATCGACAGCGACCTGCGCCCGGCGCTGCGTGTGGCGGATCTGGTGGTGGTGCCGGTGGCCACCAGCCATGTCGACCTGTGGGCGACCGAGGGGGTTCTGGATCTGGCGCGGCGCGACAAGGCGGATGTGCTGGTGGTCCTGAACCGCACCCTCCCCAACACGCGATTGTCAGTCGAGGTGGCGCAGAAGGCGGCCGAGCTGGGCGCGCAGGTGGCCGACACGCAGGTCGCGAACCGCGTCGTCTATGCCGAGACCCTGGGACTGGGTCTTGGGGCGATCGAACGCCCCAAGGGTCCCGCAATGGCCGAGATGGCCGCGCTGACGGATGAGATCCTGGCCCGCATCGGCTGACCCGACCGGGCCAGCCGGTTCGATCAGATCAGCGACACAACCGTTCGGATTGCGCCGCAAAATTGCGGTAGCGGGCCCAGAAGGCGTTGTCCGCATCACGCTTTGACGTGCGGACCTCTTGGGCGCGATGCGGCTCGCGGAAGAACTGCGCCGCCTGGCGCTGGTCCGACCGGGACAGGGTCTGGTTCGCGACCTGCTGGATGCAGCCGCACAGCGGTGCGTTGCCGCGCGCGCGGTCCGACCGGACGCAGGCGCTGTCGATGGGTCCGGCCATGGCCAGGGGGGTCGTCATGACGATCGCGGCGGCCGCGATCACGAAACGGTTCAGCATGGGACTGTCTCCTCGAAATGCCTCGGACGGCCGCGCGCCGGTTGGTCCGGTTCTTGCCCGCATAGGCCGATCGGGCGATCCTAGCATCAAGCGGCCCGCCGCTCAATCGCGGCGAACCCGGTGATCGGGGTCATGTGGCAAGCAGCGGGCGGGGGGTGAAGCCCGCGGCGGTCAGGGCGGATTGCGCGGTGGCGGGATCCAGCCCCTCGACGGTGACGCGCTTTTCGGGCAGATCGACGGTTGCGCGGCCGCCAGCCCCGGCGACGGCGGCCTCGATCGCGGCCTTGCAGTGGTCGCAGCTCATGTCGGGGACGGAATAGATCATCGGGCGCTCCTGTGCTGGGTCGTTCGATCCTGAAACAGCGCGGCGCCGCCCGCAAGAGGACGACATGACCCTGTTTGACGCCATCGGGCTGGATGCCGACGACACGCTGTGGGAGAACGAGACGTTCTTTCGCGTCACCGAGGCCGAGTTCTGCGCGCTGCTGTCGGACCACGGCGACGCCGAGACCATCGCGGCGCGGCTGTACGACACGGAAAGCGCGAACCTTGCGCGCTACGGTTACGGCATCAAGGGCTTCATGCTGTCGATGGTCCAGACCGCGATCGAGCTGACCGACGGACGCATCGAGGGTCGCCAGATCGCCCGCATCCTGGACCTGGGCGCCGAGATGCTGGCCCATCCCGTGACCCTGCTGCCGGGGGTGGAACAAGCCCTGGACGCGCTGGAGGGACGACGGCTGATCCTGATCACCAAGGGCGACCTGATGGATCAGGAGCGCAAGATCGCAGCCTCCGGCTTGGCCGAGCGATTCGCGGCGGTGCAGATCCTGGCCGACAAGACGCCCGAGGCCTATGCCCGGGTCCTGATGGGGCAGGGGGTGGAGCCGTCGCGGTTCCTGATGGCGGGCAACTCGATGCGCAGCGACGTGATCCCGGTGCTGGATCTGGGCGGGACGGGGGTCTTCATCCCGCATGACCTGACCTGGAGCCATGAACATGCCGAGGCGCCCGATCATCCGCGCCTGCACCAGCTGTCCGACATGGGCGGACTGCCCGCGCTGATCGCCGACCTGGAAGGTGCGGCGTGACCGACAACGGGCGTGCCGCGCTGTTCATGTCGGCATCGATGGCGATGTTCGCGGTCGAGGATGCGTTTCTCAAGGTGCTGACCCGGACGATGCCGGTGTGGCAGTTGCTGGCGATGGTGGGGGTGGTCGCGGGTGTGGTCTTCTGGATGCGTCTGGCGCGGCGGGGAGGGCGTCTTTGGACCGGTGACCTGATCCATCCCATGGCGCTGTTGCGCAATGCCGGAGAGATCGTGGGGGCCGTCTGCTTGGTGACGGCGCTGGCGGTGGGTGATCTGGCGGTGACCTCTGCGATCCTGCAGGTGCTGCCGCTGACGCTGGTGCTGGGCGCGGCGCTGTTTCTGGGCGAAAAGGTCGGCTGGCGCCGTTGGCTGTCGGTGGCGGTCGGGTTCGCGGGGGTGCTGCTGATCCTGCGGCCGGGGACGGCGGCGTTCCAGCCCGCAATGCTGTGGGCGGTGGCGGGCGTCGCGGGGCTGACGCTGCGCGATCTGGCCACGCGGCGCATTCCGCCTGGGGTGGCGTCGGATCAACTGTCGGCCTCTGCCTATGGCGCGATGATTCCGGCGGGGGTGGTGCTGGGCTTGCTGGCCGGGCCCGCGCCGGTGATGCCTGGCCCGATCGAGGTCGTCTTGCTGGCGGGGACGGTGGTGTTCGGCGTCGTGGGCTATGCGACCCTGGTGGCGGCCTCGCGTCTGGGCCAGGCGTCGGTCGTCGCGCCGTTCCGATACACGCGGCTGGCCTTTGCGTTGGTCGTGGCGGCGGTGATCTTTGGCGAGCGGCCCGATGCGGCCACATTGGCGGGGGCGGCGTTGATCGCGCTGGCGGGGGGATATGCGATGTGGCGCGAGGCGGGGCTGCGGCGCAGGCGCCCCGTCGACAGCCTGGTGCGACCCGGTCCCGGCTGAGATCCTGCCCACGCATGGCTTGGGCGGACGAGGCCGCCTGCGGCCCCATCGAGGGGCCTTGGCGGCCGCGCGACCCAGATGGTCGCGCCGGTGCGACATCGCGACCGGGAACCCGGACGCGTCGGGGAACATTTACGTGCCGAACGCCATGGCGCCATCCTGGCATCGTGGTGATTTTTGCATCCCTCAAGGAGGTTTACCATGCCCAAGGCCCTGTTCATCCTGACCTCGCACGACACGCTTGGCGACACCGGCAAACCCACGGGTTTCTATTGGGAGGAGCTGGCCGCCCCCTATTGGATCCTGTCGGACGCGGGCTGGCAGATCGAGCTGGCCAGCATCAAGGGCGGCAAGCCCCCGGCGGACCCCTCCTCGGCCGAGGGCGACGCGATGACCGACGAGGTCCGCCGCCTGCTGGCCGACGAGGCGGTCATGAACAAGCTGGAGAACACCACCAAGGTCGAGGACGTCGAGGTGTCCGGTTGCGACATCGTGTTCCTGCCGGGCGGTCACGGCACGATGTGGGACCTGCCCAATTCGAAGGCGCTGGGCGATCTGCTGGGCCGGGCGTTCGACAAGGGTGCGGTAGTCGGCGCGGTCTGCCACGGGCCGGCGGGCCTGCTGTCGGCGCGTCTCGCCTCGGGTGATCCGCTGGTCCACGGCCGTCGCGTGGCTGGGTTCACCAACAGCGAGGAGGACGCGGTCGGCCTGTCCGACGTCGTCCCGTTCATGCTGGAGGACCAGCTGAAGGCCCAGGGCGGCCATCATCAGAAGGGCCCGGACTGGCAGCCCTTTGCCGTCGCCGATGGCAACCTGGTCACCGGCCAGAACCCTGCCTCGTCGGCCGAGGTCGCGCGCCTGATGCTGAAGGCCGCGGACCTTCCGACCGCGCCCTGACACCAAATAACGCAGGGCCGCGAAACCCTCTTTTCGCGGCCTTTGCGGGGCTGTATAGCCCGCCCATGACCGACCTTGACCTCATCCGCAATTTTTCGATCGTGGCCCATATCGACCACGGGAAATCCACCTTGGCCGACCGGCTGATCCAGTCCACGGGCACTGTCGCGGATCGCGACATGAAGGCCCAGATGCTGGACAGCATGGATATCGAGCGCGAGCGCGGGATCACCATCAAGGCCAACACGGTGCGGATCAGCTATCCGGCCAAGGACGGCCGGACCTATGTCCTGAACCTGATCGATACGCCGGGCCACGTGGACTTTGCCTATGAGGTCAGCCGGTCGATGCGCGCGGTCGAGGGGTCGCTGCTGGTCGTCGACGCCAGCCAGGGCGTCGAGGCGCAGACGCTGGCCAACGTCTATCAGGCGATCGACGCAGGCCACGAGATCGTGCCGGTCCTGAACAAGATCGACCTGCCCGCGGCCGAGCCCGACCGCGTCAAGGAGAACATCGAGGAAGTCATCGGCATCGACGCGCAGGACGCGATTCCGATCAGCGCCAAGACCGGTCTGGGCATCCCGGACGTCCTGGAGGCCATCGTCACGCGCCTGCCCGCGCCCAAGGGCGACCGCGACGCGCCGCTGAAGGCGATGCTGGTGGACAGCTGGTACGACGCCTATCTGGGCGTTGTCGTGATGATCCGCGTGATGGACGGGGTGATCCGCAAGGGCGACCAGATCAAGATGATGCAGACCGGCGCCAGCCACCGCATCGACAAGCTGGCCGTCCTGACGCCGCAGATGGTCGACATCGCCGAACTGGGCCCGGGAGAGATCGGTGTCTTTACCGGCTCGATCAAGCAGGTCCGCGATACGCGCGTGGGCGACACGATCACACAGGAACGCAAGCCCTGTGCCACGGCGTTGCCGGGCTTCAAGCCGGCGCAGCCGGTGGTGTTCTGCGGTCTGTTCCCGGTGGACGCCAATGATTTCGAACCCCTGCGCGACGCCATCGAGAAGCTGGCCCTGAACGACGCCAGCTTCAGCTATGAGATGGAGACGTCGGCGGCCCTGGGGTTCGGCTTCCGCTGCGGGTTCCTGGGGCTTCTGCACCTTGAGGTCATCCGCGACCGGCTTGAGCGCGAATACGATCTGGACCTGATCACCACGGCGCCGTCGGTGGTCTTCAAGCTGCATATGCGCGACGGCGAGGTGCGCGACCTGCACAACCCCGCCGACATGCCGGACCTGACCCATGTCGACCATATCGAGGAGCCGCGCATCAAGGCCACGATCATGGTGCCGGACGAATATCTGGGCGACGTGCTGAAGCTGTGCCAGGACCGCCGCGGCATCCAGCTGGACCTGACATATGCGGGCAGCCGCGCGATGGTCGTCTATGACCTGCCGTTGGCCGAGGTCGTGTTCGACTTCTATGACCGGCTGAAGTCGGTGACTAAGGGCTATGCCAGCTTCGACTATCAGATCAGTGAGTACCGCGAGGATTTCCTGGTCAAGATGTCGATCCTGGTGAACGACGAGCCGGTGGACGCGCTGTCGATCATGGTTCATCGCGACCGTGCCGAAAGCCGTGGCCGCGCGATGGTCGAAAAGCTCAAGGACCTGATCCCGCGGCACATGTTCAAGATCCCGATCCAGGCCGCGATCGGTGCCCGCGTGATCGCGCGCGAGACGCTGTCGGCCATGCGCAAGGACGTGACCGCCAAGTGCTATGGCGGCGACGCCACGCGGAAAAAGAAGCTGCTGGAAAAGCAGAAGGCCGGCAAGAAGAAGATGCGTCAGTTCGGCAAGGTCGAGATTCCGCAGACCGCCTTCATCCAGGCGCTGAAGATGGACAACTGATCATCGATCCCGAATGAAGGGAATGATGATGCGGCAATGGCTGGCCACGGCCTGACCGATCGACAGCGCGCCATCGCGCGGCCCTGATCCGAACTGGGACAGGCCTGCGCCGTGCGCCTGGCGAGCCGGGTCCAACGTGAACAGGATGCCCTGACCTGCCTCGCGCGGCTTGGGACTGGCGCGCCAGATGCGCGTCGCGACCGGCTGGTTCATCACCTGCTGCGCAAGATCGCCGGCAGCGCACCAGTAATCCGTGTCGGTCCGGCCCGCCTCGAACGGGACCGCGATATCGGTCGCATCGACCTGACGGGCCTCCATGCCATTGCGGGCGGTGAAAGCGTGGGCGGGCAGGGGTAGCGCGAGCAGCGCCATCAGGATGATCCGCATGATGGCCTCATCGTTTCTTTAAGGGATACGTTCAAACGGACCAGACCGGCATCGGGTTCCTTATCCAATGTTCCATGCGCATGAGAAAGCCCCCCAGCAGCACGCTGCGGGGGGCCGTCATGTCTTGCCGATCGATCAGGATCACATCCCGGCTTGAGCCTCGGCGCTTTCCTGCTGGACGACCGCGCCCGCGGTCGAGATGTCGCGGCCCGCACCTTGCACGGTTTCGCAGGCGGCCAGCGTCATCATGGCCAGAACGGCGGTCAGGCCCAGGATCTTCTTCTGCATCGCTCAGTCTCCTTGTGGATAAGCATCTGGGCTTGCAACGCAATATCGGCGCATCGGTTCCGTCTAAAACGCCACGCCGGCGTAAAGGGCCACATTGGCATAGGGGGTGCATTCCCCGGTCCGCACGATCGCGCGGGCGTGGCGCGACGCCGCCTTAAAGTCGTCATGCGACAGCATGGTGACCGCTCCGATATCGCGTCGCGCGAATTCGGCCTGCAGGTCGGGGGCGGCTTCGGTCGCCATCGCGGAACGTTCGACGACCAGTTCGGCCAGCACCACGTCCAGCACATCGAAGACGCCCGGAATGCCGCGGGTCAGGGCCAGGTCGATGACCCGGACGCCGGCGGGCACGGGAAGCCCGGCATCGCCGATCACCAGCATGTCGCCGTGGCCGAAGGCGGCGATCAGCCCGGACAGTTCGGCATGCAGCAAGGTCGTGCGTTTCATCGGTTCCTCTCAGTTCTCGGGCAGGGTTTCGGCCAGATAGGCCATCATGTTGCCCCCCATGACCTTCGCGATCTGCACCTCCGACAGGCCCTGGTCAAGCAGGGCCTGGGTCAGTGCCGAAAGATGGGCGGCGTCGAATGGCGTGTCGACCGACCCGTCCCAGTCCGAGCCGAGCGAGACGTGGTCCTCTCCGGCGACCTCGATCGCGGCTGCGATGGCTTGGGCCACGTCGGTGGGCGTCGATCCGCAGACCACGTCCGACCAGAACCCGACGCCGATGATCCCGCCCGCCTGCGCGATGTCCGCGACCAGATCGTCGGGCAGGCTGCGGGGGCTGGGGCAGTGGCGGGTGATGCCGGTGTGGGACAGGACCGGCCGCGCGCCCGGAATGGCCAGCACGTCGCGCACCATCTGCGGGCTGGCATGGGTCACGTCGATGATCATCCCGCGCGCGATCATCGCGTCCGCTACCTGACGCCCGAAATCGGACAGGCCCGCGCCGGTACCGCCCTCTCCGTGCAGGCTGCCGCCCAGTTCGTTGTCGAAGAAATGCGTCAGGCCCATCAACCGGAAGCCCGCGTCATAGAGCACGTCCAGATTGGCCGGATCGCCCTCCAGCGGGTGACCGCCTTCCGATCCCAGCACCGCGCCCAGCACCTGCGCGCCTGCCTGCCGCCGCGCCAAGTGGTCGGCCAGATCGGCGCGGCTGCGGATCACCCGCAGCCGGTCAGGTGCGCGATCCGCGACGTCCTGCAACGCCTGCGCCTGCACCAGCGCCCGTTCGCGCAGGGAGAACCAGCTGCGCGGCGGGCGCAGCTGTCCGATGAACAGGGGCGTGATGTTGTCGCCGGTATCGGTGGCGTTGTGGTCATAGTTCTGGCCGCGGGGGCTTTTCGTGACGGTGGTGAAGACCTGCACCGCCATGTTCCCGTCCAGCAGGCGCGGAACGTCGGTATGACCCCGATCCGCACGGTCCAGCAGGTCGCGGTCCCACAACAACGCATCGGAATGCCAGTCGCCGATCACCAGCCGGTCATGCAGGGCCTGCGCCTCTGTCGTGACCGGCCAGCCTTCTGCCGGCATGGTGACGGGGTTCATCCCGCGTTCGACATAGGCCGGGGCGAAGGTCAGAAACCCCGCCACGCCCATCGCCAGGGCCACGCCCGTCCCCAGCAGCACCCGTTTCCACATCGCTCCTCCGATCCGTTGCGCACAGTCTAGCGCGACGGACCGGGGACGCCAGACGGGATCACGCCTCCAGCGCCTCCAGCTGGTCGATCAGGCTCTCGATCATGGACAGGCCCTTGTCCCAGAAGGCCGGGTCGGACGCATCCAGGCCGAACGGTGCCAGCAGTTCGCGGTGATGCTTGGAGCCGCCGGCCTTCAGCAGGTCGAAATACTTGTCCTGAAAGTCCGGCAGGCCGTCCTCGTAGGCGGCATAGAGCGCGTTCACCAGCCCGTCGCCGAAGGCATAGGCATAGACATAGAAGGGCGAATGCACGAAATGCGGGACATAGGTCCAGAACGTCTCGTATCCCGGCATGTATTCGAAGACCGGGCCCAGGCTTTCATGCTGGACGGCCATCCACAGTGCGTTGATGTCGTCGGGGGTCAGCTCTCCCTCGGCGCGGGCGGCGTGCAGGCGGCATTCGAAATCATAGAACGCGATCTGACGGACGACCGTGTTGATCATGTCCTCGACCTTGCCCGCCAGCAGGGCCTTCTTCTGCGCGGGGTCGGTGGTCTTGGCCAGCAGCGCGCGGAAGGTCAGCATCTCACCGAAGACGGACGCGGTTTCCGCTAGGGTCAGCGGCGTCGAGGACAGCAGCTCTCCCTGACGGGCCGCCAGACGCTGATGAACGCCGTGGCCCAGTTCGTGCGCCAAGGTCATCACGTCGCGCGGTTTGCCCAGATAGTTTAGCAGGATATAGGGATGCGCGGTCGAGACAGTCGGGTGCGCGAACGCGCCCGGCGCCTTGCCCGGCTTGACGCCCGCGTCGATCCAGCCCTTGTCGAAGAACGGCTCGGCCAGTTCGGCCAGTTCCGGCGAGAAGCCGGCATAGGCGTCCAGAACCGTCGACCGCGCCTCGGGCCAGTCGATCACACGGGGCGCGTCGGTCGGCAGCGGCGCGTTCCGGTCCCAGACCTGCAGCTTGTCCAGCCCCAGCCATTTCGCCTTCAGCGCGTAATAGCGGTGCGACAGGCGGGGATAGGCGGCGGTGACGGCATTGCGCAGCGCCTCGACCACCTCGGGTTCGACATGGTTCGACAGGTGACGGCCGTATTGCGGCGTGGGCATCTTGCGCCACTTGTCCTCGATCGCCATTTCCTTGGCCAGCGTGTTGTGGATGCGCGTGAACAGCCCGACATTCGCGGTGAAGACCTTGGCCAGCGCATGGGCGGCGGCCTCGCGGCGTGCCCGGTCGTGGTCGGTCAGCAGGTTCAGCGTGGCCTCCAGGCCCAGGGTCTCTCCGTCGACGTCAAAGGTCAGGGCTGCGGTCGTCTCGTCGAACAGGCGGTTCCAGGCGGCGGCGCCGACGACCGAAGTGTCGTGCAGGAACTGCTCCAGCTCGTCCGACAGTTGGTGGGGTCGCATCGCGCGCATCCGGTCGAAGACCGGCTTGTAGCGGGCAGGACCGTCGGCGGCGGTGAACATGGATTCGTAGGTCGCATCGGGGATGCGGTTGAACTCCAGCGAGAAGAAGATGATCGGCGTCGTCAGATCGGTGATGCGCGCCTGCAGGTCGCCCATCTGCTTGGCACGGACCGGGTCGGTGGTGTTCTGGTAATAGCGCAGCCCGATATAGGACATGACGCGCCCGGCCAGGATATTGATTTGCTCGAACGCCTCGACCGCCTCCAGCATCTGCGCGGGCGTCAGGTCGGCCAGCTTGCCCTGGTATTCGGCGGCAAAGGCCTGCGCCTGCGTCTCGATGCGCGCGATGTCCGCGGTCAGTTCGGGGCTGTCAGGGGCGGTATAGAGGTCGCTGAGATCCCATTCGGGCAGGGTGCCGAAATCGCCCTTGGCGCGCGCCGGATCGGTTGCATCGAAGACGGTGTTGCCTGCCATGGTGGGTCCTTTCAAAATGCTTCGGCGTCAGATGTGGACCCTGCCGGGCAGCGCCGCAAGGGGCGCGCCGTCACAGGGCCGTAAAGGCTCCGGCATGGGTGACGGCGCTGCCCCGGGTCAGGCTGCCGTGGATCTGCAGGCCAGGCCCCGCATAGGGGGATGCCAGATCCGCGGGGACGAAACCCGATCCGGCATAGACCGTGGGATCGCCCAGGACCACGACCGGCCCCGTCGCGGCGCGCAGTGCGGCATCGATCAGCGCCCGACCGATGCCGCGCCGCTGCATGGCCGGATGGACGGCCAGCGGCGCCAAGGCGAATGCCGGTTCCGGCGCCTGCAGGGGCGACAGGGCGACAAGGCCGACCGGCACGCCTTCGACATGGGCCACCAGCGCGTGGGACAGATCGCCATCGGCCCGCAGTGCGCGCAGCAGGTGGGCCTCGGCCGAGCCATCGAATGCGCGTACCAGCAAGGCGTGCAGGGCTGCGTGATCCGACGGGACTTCGGGGCGGATCATGACCTGCGCGGCGTGGCGATGGAAATCGCGGCCCATGTCGCGGCTGCGCAGGCCCCAGGGGCTGGATGCCGTGCGGGCCTGATGCGCCGCGAACGCGTCGTCATCGGCAAAGACCTCGGACAGGGTCCAGACCATCGGGTCGTCGGATTGCGCGATGTCAAAGCACAGACATCCCGGCTCGGCGCGGCTGGCATCGGCATGATCCTGCAGCAGGTCCAGCGCGGTCAGCATCTGCGCCGTGTCGTGACAGATCAGGCGTCCGTGCAGGGCGACGGGGGCAGGCGACAGGGGCACCGGCGTGCCAGAGGGGTCCAGGGCGGGGGTATGGGCATGGCCGCAGGCGCAATCCATCGGCAGGTCCTTTCGCTAATCGGCGGGCAGCGTGGCGGCACGGCAGCCCCGCGTCAAGCGGCTCAGACCGGATCGCCCGCATCTAGGCGGTCCAAGAACGCGGCCGCGTCGCTGCGGATCTGGCGGCGCTTGTCGGCGTCCATCCGGTCCCAGGTCGCATAAGCGCGCCCGATGCGGGGGTTCGACTGGAACCTGTCGCGATGACGCACCATGAAATCCCAATAGAGCACGTTGAACGGGCAGGCGCCGGGGCCGGTCTTCTGCGTCACCTTATAGGCGCATCCGCCGCAATAATCCGACATCTTGGCGATGTAGTTGCCCGAACTGACATAGGGCTTGGACCCGACCACGCCGCCATCCGCGAACTGGCTCATCCCGATGACGTTGGGTGCCTCGACCCATTCATAGGCATCGACATAGACGGCCAGATACCATTCATGGACCTGCGCCGGATCGATCCCCGCCAGCAGGGCGAAGTTTCCCGTCACCATCAGCCGCTGGATATGATGCGCATAGGCGTGATCGCGGGTCTGTCCCACCGCCTGCGCCATGCAGTTCATCCGCGTGGGCGCACCCCAATAGACCGGCGGCAGGGCGCGGTCATGCCCCAGCACGTTGCGCGCGGTATAGTCCGGCCCTTTCAGGAAATAAATGCCACGCATGTATTCGCGCCAGCCGATGATCTGGCGGATGAAGCCTTCGGCCGAATTCAGGCGGACCTTGCCCGCGGCATGGGCGTCGGCGGCGGCCTGGCACACCTCCATCGGGGACAGCAGGCCTGCGTTAATATAGGGCGACAGGATCGAATGATGCAGGAACGGATCGTCCTGCAGCATCGCGTCCTGATAGGGGCCGAATTCGTCCAGCGAATGGTCGATGAAATGCGCCAAGACCTGCAGCGCGCCGGCCCGGTCGGTGGCATAGCCAAAGGGCCGCAGACGGCCGAAATTGTCGGGAAACCGTGCCTCGACCAGGTCCAGAACCTGGGCGGTCACCGCGTCCGGTTCGAACCGGGGCGGGGGGATGCGCAGCAGGTCGGCCTGGGCGGGCTTGCGGTTGTCGTGGTCGAAGTTCCACTTGCCGCCCATCGGTTGGTCGCCCTCCATCAGCAGCCCGGTCTTGCGGCGCATCTCGCGATAGAACCACTCCATCCGCAATTCCTTGCGGCCGTCGGCCCAGGCCTCGAACTCCGGCTGGCTGCAGATGAAGCGGTTGTCGGGCAGCTGCGTGACGGGCACGGGCAGGTCGTCCAGCGCGGCGATCAGGCGCCATTCCCCGGACCGCGTGGCGATCACGCGCTCGGCGCCATGCGCCGCGGCATGCCGCAGCAGCTCTCCGGGAATGGACTGGGTGTTGTCGGGATCGTCCAGCGTCGCATAGGCGACGCGGTGGCCGGCCTCGCGCAGACGGTCCGCGAACTTGCGCATCGCGGCGAACAGGAAGGCGATCTTCTGCGGGTGGTGGGGGACATAGCTGGCCTCGGACATCACCTCGGCCATCACGATCAGATCGTCGGGGCGCGCCTCGCGCAGCGCTGACAGGTCAGGTGACAGCTGGTCGCCCAGCACCAGGATCAGACGCATTCCACACCCCCAGAATGACAAGGACGCGCAGGTTGCCCTGCGCGTTCCCGACATGTCATGCGACGCGGTGCCGCGTCATTCCCATTCGATCGTGCCCGGAGGCTTGGACGTGATGTCATAGGTGCAACGGTTGATGCCATTGACCTCGTTGATGATCCGCGTCGCGGTCTCGCCCAGGAAGTCGTGGGTGAAGGGATAATAGTCCGCCGTCATCCCGTCGACCGAGGTCACGGCCCGCAGCGCGCAGGCGAAATCATAGGTCCGGCCGTCGCCCATGACGCCAACCGTGCGCACCGGCAGGATCGCCACGAAGGCCTGCCAGATCTCGTCGTACAGACCGTGCTTGCGGATCTGGTCGATGAAGACCGCGTCGGCCTTACGCAGGATCTCCAGCTTTTCGCGGGTGATCTCTCCGGGGCAGCGGATGGCCAGACCGGGGCCGGGGAAGGGGTGGCGACCGATGAAGCTCTCGGGCAGGCCCAGTTCGCGGCCCAGCTCGCGGACTTCGTCCTTGAACAGTTCGCGCAGGGGTTCCACCAGCTTCAGGCCCATCTTCTCGGGCAGGCCGCCCACGTTGTGGTGCGACTTGATCGTGACCGACGGGCCGCCGCTGAAGCTGACGCTCTCGATCACGTCCGGGTACAGCGTCCCCTGCGCCAGGAAATCGGCGCCCTCGATCTGGCTGGCGTATTTCTGGAACACGTCGATGAACAGCCGACCGATGGTCTTGCGCTTGACCTCTGGGTCGCTGACGCCTTCCAGCGATCCCAGGAACAGGTCGGCCTCGTTCGCATGGATCAGCGGGATGTTGTAGTTGTCGCGGAACATCTTGACGACGTCCTCGCCCTCGTTCAGCCGCAGCAACCCGTGATCGACGAAGACGCAGGTCAGCTGGTCGCCGATCGCCTCGTGGATCAGGACTGCCGCCACCGACGAATCCACGCCCCCCGACAGGCCGCAGATGACCTTGCGGTCGCCCACGGTCTCGCGGATCTTGCGGATCGCCTCGTCCTTGTAGCTGGCCATGGTCCAGTCGCCGGTGAAGCCCGCCAGCCGGACGAAGTTCTCCAGCATGGTGCGGCCGTTCGGCGTGTGATGCACCTCGGGGTGGAACTGGACGGCATAGAAATGGCGCGCCTCGTCCGCGATCATCGCCATGGGCGCGTTGGGCGAGGTGCCGATGACCTCGAAGCCCGGCGCAAGGCTGGTGACGCGGTCGCCATGGCTCATCCAGACCTCTTCGCGGCCTGTGTGGAACAGGCCGGCAAAGATGCCGTCGGACTTGTGGCCCGGCGCGGGCGCGATGAACGCGCGGCCGTATTCGGCGTGGTGCCCGGCCTCGACCCGGCCGCCCAGCTGCTCCATCATGACCTGCTGGCCATAGCAGATGCCAAAGACGGGCACGCCCATGTCGAACACGGCCTGGGGCGCGCGCGGGCTGCCGTCGGTCGTGACGCTGGCGGGGCCGCCCGACAGGATGATCGCCTGCGGCGCCATCTGGCGCAGCGTGTCGTCGGTCACCGTGTTGAACGGGTGGATTTCGCAATAGACGTTCAGTTCACGCAGGCGACGCGCGATCAGCTGCGTCACTTGGCTGCCGAAGTCGATGATCAGAAGGCGCTGGTGCTGGGTCATGGGTGCGCTTTAAGCGCGGTTTCAGCACCTTGCAAGCATTTCGGCGCCGCGGCGGGCGGGAACCGACGAAACCCGCGCGCGTTCGGGGTCAATCACCCCGATCCGTGCAAAAGGTATGTCCCGATGAAGCGCTTGTCCCTTGCCGCCACCTGCGTTCTGGCCCTGTCTGCCTGCCAGATGCCGATTCCCGGCCTGACGGCCCCGCAGGCCCCCGCCGATCAGGCGCTGGCCACAGAATGCCGCGGAGAGGTCGACGCGGGGCTGCGCCTGTCCGCCGCCGTCAACGCCGCCCGCGCGGCCGAGGGCAAGAACGCACTGGCCAGCAGTGCGGAACTGGACCGCATCGCGCTGGCCCATGCCTGCGACATGGCGCGAATGGGCCGCGCTGACGTGGCCGGGTCGAACGGGTCGAACGTCGTCGACCGCGCGCGGTCCGTGGGCTATCCGACCTGCGGCGTGGTCCAGCTGGTCGGCGCCGGCGGCACGCCCGAAGGAACGGTCAACGCGTGGCTTGTCCCCGGCCCGCAGCGGGAACAGGTCCTGGGACAGCTCAGCTATCAAATCGGCAGCGGAGTCGTGCGCGGCGCGGACGGGCGGCTGTGGCACAGCACGGTCCTGGGCAACAACTGCCGCTGAACGGACAAGGGGCGCGGTGTGATCCGCGCCCCTTTCCCATGTTGCCCTATTTTTCGGGCAGCAGGCCCCGTGGCGCAAAGCGCAGCACCAGCAGCAGCACCGCCCCCATCGCGATGAAGCGCATGTGCGGCGCGCTGTCCAGCAGGTGCGCCTTGACCGGCCCGTCGGCCATCGGCCCGGTCAGCATCGCGATTAGGGCAGGGCCCCAGACCTCGGCCTTGATCCACAGGAACCAGATGGTGACGGCCCCCAGCACTGCACCCCAGTTGTTGCCGGACCCGCCAACGATCACCATCACCCAGATCAGGAAGGTATAGCGCAGCGGGTTATAGCTGGTCGGCGCCAAGAGCCCGTCCAGAGTGACCATCATCGCGCCCGCGACCCCAATGACCGCCGACCCCAGGATGAACACCTGCAGGTGGCGGCGGGTCACGTCCTTGCCCATCGCCTCGGCTGCGGTCTCGTTGTCGCGGATGGCGCGCATCATGCGGCCCCAGGGCGATTTCAGCGCCAGTTCGGCCAGCAGGATGATGACCAGCAGCACGACCAGGAACAGCGACATGTAGGAAAGTTTGACCCAGATGCCTGACGCCTCGGCCGCGGGGAAGCCCCAACTGGCGGCAAAGTCGACGAAATCAGGGTTGCGCTGCAGGGCCACCTCCTGCGCGACGGGGCGCGGGATCGAGGTGATGTTCTTGACCCCGCGGGCCAGCCAGTCCTCGTTCTTCATCACGGCCACGATGATCTCGCCGATGCCAAGCGTGGCGATGGCCAGGTAATCGGACCGTAGGCCCAGGGCGACCGTGCCGATGGCCCAGGCCGCGGCAGCCGCGAACACGCCGCCCACCACCCAGGACAGCAGCACCGGCAGGCCGAGGCCGCCGATATTGCCGTTGCGGGCCGGGTTGTTCGCCTCGATCGCGATGACCGCGGGATCGAACAGCCATCGATAGGCTACAAAGCCGCCGATCAGCACGACCGCGGTCAGGATGCCGCTGCGGGTGCGCGTCCAGGCCAGCTTGGCCATGGCCAGCGTCCCCACGCCCACGGCCAGCGCCAGCATCAGCCGCGTGCCACCCGCGGCCCATGCTCCTTCGACCGGGGGCAGCGACACTAGGACGGGGGCCAGCGCGCCCATCGCCAGAAAGCCCACCACGCCCACGTTGAACAGGCCCGCATAGCCCCATTGCATGTTGACGCCCAGGGCGGTGATCGCGGACAGCAGCCCCATGTTCAGGATCGCCAGCGACGTGTTCCAGCTGCCCGAGAACATGCTGTTCCGGACCGTGCCCTCCAGCACGAACAGGATGGCCAGCACCGCGAACAGGATTGGCGCGCGCCAGGGGCTGGCGGATGTCGCGGCTTGACGGTTGGTTGCCATGATCTTTTTCCCTCAGACCGATTTGCCGCGGAACAGGCCGGTGGGCCTGAACAGCAGGACGACGATCAGGATCACGAAGCTGACCGCGAATTTGTATTCCGTGCCCAGAAGCTGCATCAGCCCGCCGGGTTCGTACCAAGGCGCCAAATAGCCCACGACCTTGACCCACGGATAGGTCACCGCCACCTCGGAGAACGCGACCAGGAACCCGCCCGCGATGGCGCCAAGCGGATTGCCCAGGCCCCCGACGATCGCGGCAGCAAAGATCGGCAGCAGGATCTGGAAATAGTTGAAGGCCTTAAATGACTTGTCCAACCCGTAAAGCGTGCCCGCGATGGTCGCCAGCGCGGCCGCGATGATCCAGGTCAGGCGCACGACGCGTTCCGGGTCGATGCCCGACAGCAGGGCCAGATCCTCGTTGTCGGAATAGGCGCGCATGGCCTTGCCCGACTTCGTGCGGTTCAGGAACCAGAACAGCGCGATCATCACGATCAGCGCCACCCCTACGGTCAGTGCCTGGGTCGAGCGCAGCGCCAGGCCTTCCTCCAGCCCGGTCATCTCGCGGAAATCGCGGACCGCGATCAGGAAGCGCGCGCCGTCGTCAAAGCGGATCTCGTCCACGCCGATCAGGATGCGGGTCAGGCCGTTCATCACGAACATCACGCCGACCGATGCCATCACCAGGATGATCGGCGCGGCCTTCTGCCGGCGATAGAATTTATAGACTGCGCGGTCGGTGCCCAGCACCAGCAGCGCCGTCAGCGCGATGCCAAGAGGAAGGGCGATCAGCGCCGTGGGCAGCGGGCCTGCGCTGATGCCCAGGGATTGCAGCCCCCAGGTCAGCAGGATCACGATGCCCGTGCCAAAGGCCATGGTGTCGCCATGCGCGAAGTTCGAAAACCGCAGGATGCCATAGATCAGCGTGACGCCCAGGGCGCCAAGCGCCAGCTGCGCGCCATAGGCGGCGGCCGGGATGAAGACGAAGTTCAGAAAGACCACGAGGGCGTTCAGGATATCCACGGCTCAGCCCCCCAGGAAGGTGCGACGCACCTCGTCGTTCTGCATCAGGTCGGCCCCGGTGCCGGTATGGGCGTTCGCGCCCTGCACCAGCACATAGGCCTTGTCGGCGATCATCATCGCCTGACGTGCGTTCTGTTCGACCATCAGGACGGGCAGCCCGCCCCGCGCGATGGCGATGATGCGGTCGAACAGCTCGTCCATGACGATGGGGCTGACGCCCGCGGTGGGTTCGTCCAGCATCAGCACCTTGGGTCGGGTCATCAGCGCACGACCGACGGCGACCTGCTGGCGTTGACCGCCCGACAGTTCGCCCGCGGCCTGGCGGCGCTTGGCGGCGACGGCGGGGAACAGGTCATAGACCTGCTCCATCGTCGCGCGGATGTCGTCGCGGCGGATATAGGCGCCCATCTCCAGGTTCTCCTCGACCGTCATGGACGGGAAGATGTTGTTGACCTGCGGGACGAACCCCATGCCCGCCTTGACCCGGTCCTGGGGGTTCAGCGCGGTGATGTCCTGACCGTTCAACCGCACCGATCCCTGGCGCAGGTTCAACATGCCGAATATGGCCTTCATGGCCGTGGATTTGCCCGCGCCGTTGGGGCCGACGATCACCGCGATCTGGCCCTGTTCGACCGCGATGGTGCAGTCGTGCAGGATGTCGGCGCCCTTGCCGTACCCGCCGGTCATCGCCTCGCCGATCAGAAATGGATCGCCCGCGCGACCGGCGCCCACCGGTCCGGACCGCCGTGTGCCGTCGATCTGGCCCATCCCCTTGATGTTCACCACCGAGGCGTCGCGGTTGCCGCGATTGCCAAAGCCTGCGTCGCTCATGCGCCCACCATGTCCTTGTTCTTCAGGCCGGTGCCCAGATAGGCCTCGATCACCGCCTCGTTCTTCATGATGTCCTGGGCGCTGCCCTTGGCAAGAACCTTGCCCTCGGCCATCACGATCACCGGGTCGCACAGCTTGCCGATGAAATCCATGTCATGCTCGATCACGCAGAAGGTATAGCCGCGTTCCTTGTTCAGACGGATGATCGCGTCGGCGATGGTCATCAGCAGGGTGCGGTTCACGCCCGCGCCGACCTCGTCCAGGAAGACGATCTTGGCGTCGACCATCATCGTGCGGCCCAGCTCCAGCAGCTTCTTCTGGCCGCCGGACAGGTTGCCGGCCTTCTCATGGGTCAGGTGGCGGATGGTCAGGAAGTCCAGAACCTCATCCGCCTTGCGCTTCAGTTCGGCCTCCTCGCGCTCGATCCGGCCGCGCTGGAACCAGGTCTTCCAGATCGTCTCTCCGGATTGCGCGCCGGGGACCATCATCAGGTTCTCGCGCACGGTCATCGAGCTGAACTCATGCGCCAGCTGGAAGGTGCGCAGCAGGCCCTTGTGAAACAGCTCGTGCGGCGGCAGGCCGCTGATGTCCTCGCCGTCCATGAAGACGCGACCCGAGGTCGGGGGCAGCACACCCGCGATCACGTTGAACAGCGTCGACTTGCCCGCGCCGTTCGGCCCGATCAGCCCGGTGATCGAGCCGGTCTCGATCGTCAGGCTGGCGCCGTCCACGGCGCGAAAGCCGCCGAAATGTCTGTGAAGATCCTCGACACGGATCATGCGTCACCTTCCCTGTCTTCACATTCCTGGTGAAGATGTGCCGTCAAGCGGCTGTTATCTTTGCAAAACGGCCCGGCACCAAGATGGTGCCGGGCCGCCTGTTCCGGTCTGCGATCAGCGATAGCCGACCACTTCCAGCTTGCCGTCGGTGAACTGGATCTCGCGGAAGGTGCCGGCGGATTCGCCCGGACCCACCAGCTCGACCGAGGTGCCGCCGACATAATCGACGTCGCCGCCGCCGTTGATGATCTCCAGCGCCTTGGCCAGTTCGCCGGGCAGGATTTCCTCGCCGGGGCCGTTTGCCACGTCCATGATGTGCTCCTTGTAGGCCGCCGGGTCCGACGACTTGGCCTTGGCCATCGCCAGCAGCATCAGCGCCGCCGCGTCATAGGCCTCGGCCGAAAAGGCGCCCGAGCCGTCAAAGCCCGCGGTCTCGGCCATCGCCAGATAGGCCTCGCGGCCTTCGCCCTCGGCTGCGGGGTTCTGACCGAAGCTGCCCTCGATCTCCGACCCGAAGTTGTCCTCCAGCGCCTGGCCGACCATGCCGTCCGGGAACACGAAGGTCTCGAAGGCGCCGCTGTCCAGCGCGCCGCGCACGATGCCCGAACCGCCCTGGTCGACATAGCCCACCACGACCAGCGCATCGCCGCCCGCGGCCGACAGGGCCGCGATCTCGGCCGAATAGTCGGCCTTGCCGTCGTCATGCGCGCTGTTGACGGTCACGGTGCCGCCATTGGCGGTGAAGGCCGCGGCAAAGCTGTCCGCCAGGCCCTTGCCATAGTCATTGTTCGTGTAGGTCACGGCGACGGTTTCGATGCCGCGGTCGGCGATGATCTGGGCCATCACCTCGCCTTGGCGGGCATCCGACGGGGCGGTGCGGAAGAACAGGCCGTCATCCTCGATGTCGGTCAGCGCGGGCGAGGTGGCCGACGGAGAGATCATCACGATGCCGTTCGCCTTGGCGACGTTCTCCAGCGAGGCGATGGTCTCGCCCGAGCACATGCCGCCGATCAGACCCTTGATGCCTTCGGATGCGATCAGACGCTCCACCGTCGCGGTCGCCGCGGCGGCGTCGATGCAGGTGCTGTCGCCCGTGACCGCCACAACGGTCGACCCGTCCAGCAGAAGGCCGGAATCGCTGACCTCCTTCATGGCCATCTCGGCGCCCTGCTGCATTGCGGGTGCCATCGATTCCAGCGGACCGGTGAAGCCGAGCGAGATGCCCAGCTTGATTTCTTCGGCGCCCGCGGCACCGGCCATCAGCGCCCCGGCGGCGGTCGCGAGAAGAAGCTTTTTCATGTGGAAGTCTCCCAGTTGGAACATTGTCCTGCGCGTCAGGTTAGAAGCGCAACATTCAAAAAGAAAGTGCGTTGTCGCGCGTATTTGCATGGTTTTTGGACAGGTTGACGTGTGACGCAGGGGCAACTTTGGACCGCCTGATCGACGCTCGCTTCAACACGGCTTTGGGACGATCGGCCGTCGCCCTGGTCATCCCGTTCCGAAGGGTTCCGCCAGCGTTTCATGGTGTTTCAGGGATGTCGGACGTCATCGCCGGTGTCGCAGAGCATCCGCCTAACTTGTGCAGCGGTTACGTCCCTGAAAATGCCATGTTCGAACCTGACATCCGCACTGGTCATCCTGTCAACCATGCCCCCGATGGCGGACCAACGCGTAGGGGCAATGCACGGGTGGTCGGTCGCCACGGCGCTTGCGATGAAGCGCGGCGGCGACCGTCCGTCGCGGCCTACTTGTCCGCGACCGTCACGCCCAACACGGGCTGATAGATCTGCGCAACCCGGGCGATGGCCTCCTGCGGAGAGACTTCCTCGGTCTGGCCGGTGCGGCGGCTGGTCAGCTCAACCTTGTTGCTGGTCAGGCCGCGCGGACCGACCGTGATGCGCCAGGGAAGGCCGATTAGGTCCATTGAGGCGAACTTTGCCCCGGCGCGTTCGTCCCGGTCGTCGTACAACGGGTCCAGGCCGCGGGCCTGCAGTTCGGCATAGATCGCGTCGCAGGCGGCGTCGGTGGAATTGTCGCCCTGCTTGAGGTTGACGATGCCGACGTGGAAGGGGGTTACGCCCTCGGGCCAGATGATGCCCTTGTCGTCGTGGTTCGCCTCGATGATCGCGCCCAGCAGGCGCGACACGCCGATGCCGTGGCTGCCCATGTGCACGGGAACCTGCGCACCGTCCGAGTTGCGGACCATCGCGCCCATCGGTTCGGAATACTTGGTCCCGAAATAGAAGATCTGGCCGACCTCGATGCCGCGCGCGGTGCGGCGGCGTTCCTCGGGGACCTGGGCATAGACGGCCTCGTCATGCGTCTCGTCGGTGCGGGCATAGCGGCTGGTGAACTCCTCCAGCACGGCCTGGCATTCCTCGACGCTGTCATAGTCGATGTCCCGGTCGCCAAAGGTCAGGTCGGTGATCTGGCTGTCATAGAACACCTCGGATTCCCCGGTCTCGGCCAGGACCAGGAATTCGTGGGTGTAATCGCCGCCGATCGGGCCGCCATCGGCGCGCATCGGGATCGCCTGCAGGCCCATCCGCTCATAGCTGCGCAGATAGCTGACCAGGTGGCGGTTGTAGGCGTGCAGCGCGTCTTCCTTGGTCAGGTCGAAATTGTAGCCGTCCTTCATCAGGAACTCGCGCCCGCGCATCACGCCGAAGCGCGGACGGATCTCGTCGCGGAACTTCCACTGGATGTGGTACAGCGTCAGCGGCAGATCCTTGTAGCTGCTGACATGGCTGCGGAAGATGTCGGTGATCATCTCCTCGTTCGTGGGGCCGTACAGCAGGTCGCGCTTGTTGCGGTCCTTGATGCGCAGCATCTCCTCGCCATAGTCGTCATAGCGGCCGCTCTCGCGCCACAGGTCGGCGGGCTGCAGCGTGGGCATCAGCATCGGGATGTGACCGGCGCGGGCCTGCTCCTCGTGCACGATCTGCTCGATGCGCCGCAGCACCTTGAAGCCCAACGGCAGCCAGGAATAGATGCCCGCCGTCTGCTGCTTGATCATGCCCGCGCGCAGCATCAGCCGGTGGCTGACGATCTGCGCCTCTTTGGGGTCTTCCTTCAGCACGGGCAGGAAATAGCGCGACAGACGCATGGCACGGGTCCTTCAAAGCGGTTCGGTCCGCAGCGTTACCGGATCGGTCCGGCCTTGCCAAGCATCGCGCTTGCAACCAGACGCACGGGGCGGCACATTCGCCGCAGGTTTCTGGACAAGGGTCGAACCATGCGCATCCCCGTACGCAAGCAGGTCATGTGGTGGGGCATCGCGGCGCTGACGTTGCTGGTGACGCTGTGGCTGCTGGGGCAGGCCGTCCTGCCGTTCATCCTGGGGGCTGGCATCGCCTATCTGCTGGACCCGCTTGCCGACCGTCTGGAACGCGCGGGCCTGTCGCGCACCATGTCCGTGGTGGTGATCACCTTTGCGGTCGTGCTGGCCTTCGTCGCCATCGTTCTGCTGGTCATGCCGATCCTGGTGCGCCAGGCCACCGCCCTGATCGAGACCGCGCCGGAGATGATCAGCCAGGCGCGGGGTTTCCTGGACACGCGCTTTCCCAACCTGATCCCGCAGGGCGACGGGCTGCAGCAGACGCTGACCGACCTGCAGGCGACGATGGGCGATCAGGCCGCACGGCTGGCATCGACCGTCCTGGGATCGGTCACCGGCGTCCTGGGGACCGTGGCGCTGCTGGTCATCGTGCCGGTGGTCGCGTTCTATCTGCTGCTGGACTGGGATCACCTGGTCGCGGCCATCGACGACCTGCTGCCGCGCGAACATGCAGCGACCATCCGCCAGCTTGCTGCCGAGATCGACGACGCGCTGTCCGGATTCCTGCGCGGGCAGGGGGTCGTGATCGCCATCCTGGGGACGTGGTACGCGCTGGCGCTGATGCTGGTGGGCCTGCCCTTCGGCTTCTTCATCGGGATCATGGCGGCGGTCCTGTCCTTCATCCCGTATGTCGGGGTGCTGATCGGTGGCGCGACGGCCATCGGCGTGGCGTTGTTCAGCTTCTGGGGCGATCCGCTGTGGATCGGTGCGGTCGTCGCGATCTTTGCCCTGGGCCAGATCGTCGAGGGCAACTATCTGCAACCCAAGATCGTCGGCGGCCATGTCGGCCTGCATCCGGTCTGGCTGCTTCTGGCGCTGTCGGTCTTCGGCGCGCTGTTCGGCTTTGTCGGTCTGGTCATGGCGGTGCCGATGGCGGCGGCGCTGGGGGTGCTGGCGCGGTTCCTGATCGCGCGCTATCGCGAAAGCTCGCTGTTCACCGGGCAGGCATTGCCGGCGGAACCATCGCAGCCGATCCTGGTCGAGATGGTGCCCGCAGGCACCGTGGCCGCACGGATGCGCACCGCGCGGATGGATGCCGACCGCGCTCGCAGCCAGCAGCAGATCGAGGCCATGCAGGAAAACCTGGCGCGCCGCGACCTGCAAGGCTGACGGGTTGAGCCTGTTTCCGCCCTCGCGCCAGCTGACGCTGGACCTGACCACGCCACCCGCCCATGCGCGGGCGGATTTCCTGCCCGCGCCTGCCAACCATGCCGCGCTCAAGGCGCTGGACCGCCCCCAGGACTGGCCGGCGGGCCGGATGCTGCTGATCGGGCCCGAGGGGTCGGGCAAGACCCATCTGGCGGCCTTCTGGGCGGCCGAGAACGGCGCGCGCCGCATCAGCGCCTCGGCCCTGCGCCCCGATGCCGCCGATCTGCTGGCCGCCGACGGCGGTGCCGTGGTGGTCGAGGATGCCGATCACGCGGGCTTTGCCGCGGGGGCCGAACAGGCGCTGTTCCATCTGTGGAACCTGTGCGGACCCCGCGACTGCCTGCTGCTGCTGACCGCACGGACGCCGCCGCGGGACTGGGGACTGGTGCTGCCCGATCTGCGGTCGCGCATGGACGCGATGCCGCAGGTGCGGCTTGGGTCGCCGGACGAGGCGCTGATGGCCGCGGTACTGGTCAAGCTGTTCGCGGATCGCCAGCTGGCCGTGCCTGCGGGGCTGATCGACTGGCTGGTGCTGCACATGGATCGCGACCTGGGCCTGGCGCGTCGGCTGGTCGCGGCGATGGACCATGCCGCCATGGCGCAGAAGGGCCCGGTGACCCGCCGGATCGCGGCCGACCTGCTGGACAAGCTGTCCGAGGGTGACGCATGATCGCGTCCACGCCAGCCGCCGGACGATCATGACCCAAGCCGATTTTCTTCGCACGCCGTTCCCCGAACCCAAGACCCTTCCAGAGGGTGTTCCCGAAGGCGCCGCACGGTTCTTCAACCGCGAGCTGTCCTGGCTGTCGTTCAACTGGCGCGTCCTGGACGAGGCGCGCAATCCGCGCGTGCCGCTGCTGGAGCGCCTGCGCTTCGTGTCGATCAGCGCCACGAACCTTGACGAGTTCTACACCGTCCGCGTGGCCGGCCTGCGCGAACTGGTGCGCGAGGGCAGCACCACGCCCTCGGATGACGGCCTGACACCGGCGGAACAGCTGGCCCTGATCAATGCCGACGCGCGCCGCCTGATGGGCGCGCAGCAGGGCGTCTGGAACACGCTGCGCAAGGAGATGGAGCAGGCGGGCATCGTCATCCTGTCCCGCCAGCGCCTGACCCGTGCCGAGGAAGAGTTCCTGAACGGCCATTTCCAGAACCTGGTCTTTCCGGTCCTGTCGCCCTTGGCCATCGACCCCGCCCACCCGTTCCCGTTCATCCCGAACGCGGGCTTTTCGCTGGCGCTGGAGCTGGCGCGAGAGACCGATGGCCGCAAGATGCAGGCCCTGCTGCCGATCCCCGCGCAGCTGCCGCGGTTCGTGCCCCTGCCGGGCGGGCAGCGTTTCCTGAGGCTGGAGGATCTGCTGCTGATGCATCTGTCCAGCCTGTTTCCCGGCTATCGCGATACGGGCCATTGCAGCTTCCGCGTGCTGCGCGACAGCGATCTGGAGGTCGAGGAGGAGGCCGAGGACCTGGTCCGCGAGTTCGAGACCGCGCTGAAGCGGCGCCGTCGCGGCAGCGTCATCCGTCTGAAGATCACCGCCGGCGCCCCCGACCGCCTGCGCCGCCTGATCATGGAGGAGCTGGAGGTCAGCCCCGACGAGGTGATCGAGGTCGAGGGCCTGCTGGGCATGGCCGATCTGCGCGAACTGGTGCTGGACAGCCGCCGCGACCTGATGTGGCCCGCCTTCACCCCCCGTGTCCCCGAGCGGATCCAGGACCATGACGGCGACATGTTCGCGGCGATCCGCCAGAAGGACATGCTGCTGCATCACCCCTACGAGACCTTCGACATGGTCGTGCGCTATCTGGCACAGGCGGCGCGCGACCCGGACGTGCTGGCGATCAAGCAGACGCTGTACCGCACCAGCCGCGACAGCCCCATCGTCGATGCGCTGTGCGAGGCGGCCGAGGCCGGCAAGTCGGTGACCGCGCTGGTCGAACTCAAGGCCCGCTTCGACGAGGCCGCCAACATCCGCCAGTCGCGCCGGCTGGAACGGTCGGGCGCGCATGTCGTCTATGGCTTCGTGAACTACAAGACCCACGCCAAGATCAGCACCATCGTGCGACGCGAGGGCGAGGGCCTGGTGACCTATACCCACTACGGGACCGGGAACTATCACCCGATCACCGCGCGCATCTATACCGACCTGTCGCTGTTCACCTGCAACCCAGCGCTTGGCCGGGACGCGACAAAGGTCTTCAACTATCTGTCCGGTTATGTGCAGCCTGCGGGGCTGGAGAACCTGTCGATCTCTCCGATCGACCTGAAGTCGCGGCTTATCGACCTGATCGGCCGCGAGGCCGAATATGCACGCCAGGGCCGCCCCGGCGCGATCTGGGCCAAGATGAACTCGCTGATCGAGAAGGACGTGATCGAGGCGCTGTATGCCGCCAGCGCCGCAGGCGTCCGCATCAGCCTGATCGTTCGCGGCATCTGCGGAATCAGGCCCGGGATCAAGGGGTTGTCAGAGAATATTCGTGTGAAGTCGATCGTCGGGCGTTATCTGGAACACAGCCGGATCGTGTGTTTCGGGTCCGGCCATGGCATGCCGTCGCCCAAGGCGCGGGTCTTCATCAGTTCGGCCGACTGGATGGACCGCAACCTGAACCGCCGGGTCGAGACGCTGGTCGAATGCGTGAACGACACGGTCAAGGCGCAGATCGTCAACCAGGTCATGGCCGCCAACATGGCCGACGAGGCGCAAAGCTGGTTGTTGCAGCCGGATGGCCGTTTCCTGCGTTACCTGCCCGAGGGGCGTGACGATCTGTTCAACTGTCATCGCTTCTTCATGGAAAATCCGTCCCTGTCGGGACGGGGAACGGCGGGCGCGCGTGACGTGCCGGCCCTGACCCATTCGGCGGATTGACGGTTTGGCCCCGCCGGGCCACTTAACGGGCGACCAAGGACAAGGGGCTGCAAGATGAACGGCGTACGCACGACAAGCGGCCAGACGATCGACCCATTCGGCGGCAAGTTCCGCAAGCTGCCCAAGCGGTCCCTAAAGCGGATCGGCGTGGTGGATGTCGGATCGAACTCGATCCGGCTGGTGGTGTTCGACGGGGCGGCGCGCTCGCCCGCCTATTTCTACAACGAAAAGGTCATGGCGGGTCTGGGCCAGGACATGGCCCGCACCGGCCGCCTGAACCCCGAGGGGATCAAGCGCGGCTTTTCCGCGCTGGCCCGTTTTGCGGCGCTGGCCCGCAGCATGGACATCGCGCCGCTGACCTGCGTCGCGACTGCCGCCGTGCGCGAGGCCGAGGACGGCCCCGCCTTCCAGCGCCGCGTCGAGAAGGAGACCGGCCTGAAGCTGCACGTGATCGACGGAGAGGAGGAGGCCCGGCTGTCTGCGCAGGGCGTCCTGCTGGGCTGGCCTGACGCCAAGGGGCTGGTTTGCGACATCGGCGGCAACTCCATGGAACTGGCGGAGGTCGCAGACGGCAAGGTCGGGCGGCGCGTGACGTCGCAGCTTGGCCCGTTCCGCCTGCAGCAGGTCGCCCCCGATCAGCTGCGCGCGCATATCACCACGATCCTGCAGGGGCTGGCCGAAAAGCTGGGCACCGATCACGACCGGATCTATCTTGTCGGCGGGTCGTGGCGCGCCATCGCGCGGCTGGACATGGAGCGCGTGGGCTATCCCATGACCGTCCTGCACGAATACCGCATGACCCCCGACGCGGTCGCCGACACCGTCGCCTGGATCGGCAAGCACGACCTGGGCACTTTGCGTGCCAAGGTCGGCATCTCCGCCTCGCGGATCGAACTGGTGCCGCTGGCCTCGCAGGTCCTGTCGCAGATGATCGAGGTGTTCGGTCCCAAGGAGCTGGCGGTCTCCAGCTATGGCATCCGCGAAGGGCTGCTCTACGAGCACATGTCGACGACGCTGCG
The DNA here is from genome assembly GCF_000967735.1 of Paracoccus sp. S4493. Taxonomy (NCBI): domain Bacteria; kingdom Pseudomonadati; phylum Pseudomonadota; class Alphaproteobacteria; order Rhodobacterales; family Paracoccaceae; genus Paracoccus; species Paracoccus sp. S4493. The sequence goes on along the minus strand of NZ_JXYF01000010.1, from coordinate 4,213 downwards.
CAAGCGCGACCCTCTGATCGAGGCGGCGCGCTTCACCGAAAAGCAGATGGCCCGCCTGCCGGGTTTCGGCAAGAAGCTTTACCAGTTCCTGCTGCCGCTGTTCCCGAACCTGACGCCCGAACGTGACCGCCTGATGCGGGCGGCCTGCCTGCTGCACGACACCGCATGGCGCGCCCACCCCGATTACCGGGCCGAAGCCTGCTTCGACAACGTCACGCGCGCCAACATGGCGGCGCTGAGCCACCCCGAGCGGATATTCCTGGGGCTGGCGCTGCTGCACCGCTACAAGAACAACCGCGCGGAATCGCAGATGGCGCCGCTGTTCGCGCTGCTGGATGACGACGAGATCCGCGCGGCCGAGATCCTGGGCAAGGCAATGCGCTTTGGCGCGATGTTCGCGATCGACGATCCGTCCGATGCGGCCAGTCTGCGCCTGACCCCGGCCGGCACGCTGGAGCTGCGCCTGACATCCACCGGCCGTCACCTGATGGGCGAGGTCGCGCAGTCGCGCTTTCTGTCGCTGTGCAAGTCGATCGGCGTCGTCGGCATCGTCAAGTAGACGGGCCATCGGCACTGTCGGACGCGAAAAGGGCGCCCCGCGGGGCGCCCTTTCCTGTTCTGCCAAGGGGCAGGGGGATGATTACATCATCCCGCCCATGCCGCCCATGTCGGGCATGCCGCCGCCGGCACCGCCCTGGCCCTTGGGCTCGGGCTTCTCGGCGATCATGGCTTCGGTCGTGATCAGCAGGCCGGCCACCGACGAGGCGTCTTCCAGCGCGGTGCGGACGACCTTTGCGGGGTCGATCACGCCGAACTTGAACATGTCGCCATATTCCTCGGTCTGGGCGTTGAAGCCGAACGACTTGTCGGACGACTCGCGGACCTTGCCGGCCACGACGGCGCCGTCGACGCCTGCGTTTTCGGCGATCTGGCGCATCGGGGCCTCCAGCGCGCGGCGGACGATGGCGATGCCTGCGTCCTGGTCGCTGTTTGCGCCGGTCAGGCCTTCCAGAACCTTGCCGCCCTGCACCAGAGCCACGCCGCCGCCGACGACAACGCCTTCCTGGACAGCTGCACGGGTCGCGTTCAGCGCGTCATCGACGCGGTCCTTGCGCTCTTTGACCTCGATTTCGGACATGCCGCCGACGCGGATCACGGCAACACCGCCGGCCAGTTTGGCCACGCGCTCCTGCAGCTTCTCCTTGTCGTAGTCCGAGGTGGTTTCCTCGATCTGCTGACGGATCTGGCTGACGCGTGCCTCGATCTCGGCCTTGTCACCGGCGCCATCGACGATGGTGGTGGTGTCCTTGTTGATCGTGATCTTCTTGGCGCGGCCCAGCATGTCGATGCCGACATTCTCCAGCTTCATGCCCAGGTCTTCGCTGATGACCTGACCGCCGGTCAGGATCGCCAGATCCTGCAGCATCGCCTTGCGACGATCACCAAAGCCCGGTGCCTTGACGGCAGCGATCTTCAGGCCGCCGCGCAGCTTGTTGACGACCAGCGTGGCCAGAGCCTCGCCCTCGACGTCTTCCGAGATGATGACCAGCGGCTTGCCCGACTGGATGACGGCTTCCAGCAGCGGCACCATCGGCTGCAGCGACGACAGCTTCTTCTCGTGCAGCAGGATGTAGGCGTCTTCCAGATCGGCGACCATCTTGTCGGGGTTGGTCACGAAGTAGGGCGACAGGTAGCCGCGGTCGAACTGCATGCCTTCGACGACTTCGACCTCGGTCTCCATCCCCTTGTTCTCTTCGACGGTGATGACACCCTCGTTGCCGACCTTCTGCATCGCGTCGGCGATCTGACGACCGATCGAGGCTTCGCCGTTGGCCGAGATGGTGCCGACCTGGGCGACTTCGTCGCTGTCGTTCACCGGGCGCGAGGCGGCCTTGATGGCCTCGACGACCTTCGAGGTGGCCAGGTCGATGCCGCGCTTCAGGTCCATCGGGTTCATGCCGGCGGCGACCGCCTTCATGCCTTCCTTGACGATGGCCTGAGCCAGGACCGTCGCGGTGGTGGTGCCGTCACCGGCCTCGTCGTTGGTGCGCGAAGCGACTTCGCGGACCATCTGGGCGCCCATGTTCTCGAACTTGTCGGACAGTTCGATCTCTTTGGCGACCGACACGCCGTCCTTGGTGATGCGGGGCGCACCGAAGGACTTGTCGATGACCACGTTGCGGCCCTTGGGACCAAGCGTGACCTTGACGGCATCGGCCAGGATGTTGACGCCGCGCAGCATGCGGTCGCGCGCGTCGGTGCCGAACTTGACTTCTTTAGCAGCCATGGAAAATCTCCTGAATGTTGGGGGAAGGAAGCGTCTTGGGGCCGATCAGCTCAGCACGCCCAGGATGTCGCTTTCCTTCATGATCAGCAGCTCTTCGCCGTCGACCGTGACTTCGGTGCCCGACCATTTGCCGAACAGGACGCGGTCGCCAGCCGAAACCGACGGTGCGATCAGTTCGCCCGAATCCTTGCGCGCGCCTTCGCCCACGGAAATGATCTCGCCCTCGGCGGGCTTTTCCTTGGCGTTGTCGGGGATGATCAGGCCGCCCTTTGTCTTCTCTTCCGATTGGACGCGACGGACCAGCACGCGGTCATGCAGCGGTTTGAATGCCATTGTCGAACACTCCTTGATTCAGGTTGCAGTGTTGCTTTGTTGGCACTCACCGGGTGCGAGTGCCAATGACGGCTAGATAGGCAAATCGCCTAACCCTGTCAACGGGTCATCGCGGTCTGGTGTCTGGCGGCAGGGGGCCAAACATGACAGTCTGGCGGCATTGACTGACCAGCAAGGATACCCATGCGACTGACGATTGCCGCCGCCCTGTTCGCCCTGTCGGGACATGGCGCGATGGCCGCCTGCACCGGCCAGAACCTGTTCGACACCATGCCCGCCGAACGCGCCGCGGCGATCGAGGCCGCCAGCCGCGACGTCCCCTTTCGCCAGGGCCTGCTGTACCAGGCCGTGCGCGACGATCAGCGCATCACGCTGGTGGGCACCTATCACTTCGGCGACGCGCGCCATCAACCGATGATCGAGCGTGTCCGCCCGCTGATAGATCAGGCCCATGCGCTCTATGTCGAGGCCGCCCCCGCCGAGGAGGCCCGCCTGACCAAGGCGCTGACCGAGGATCCGACCCTGATGGTCGATCCCGACGGGCCCACCCTGCCGGAACGCCTGTCGCCCGACGAATGGGATGCGCTGTCGCAGGCCATGTCGGATCGCGGCACGCCGGGTGTCATCACCGCCCGGATGCGGCCCTGGTATGTCGCGCTGATGCTGGGCGTCTCTCCCTGCATGGTCCGCACCATGGCCGAGCAGGGAGGAGAGTCCGGCGGCCTGGACCACCTGCTGGTGGCCGAGGCGCAGGACGCGGGCACGCCCGTCCGCTCGCTGGAGCCGTGGGACACCATCTTCGGCCTGTTCGAGGGCCTGACGCCCGAACAGGAGCTGGACATGATCCGCGCAAGCCTGCCGGCGGCCAGCTATGCCGACGATTACGCAGTGACGCTGACGGATGCCTATTTCGACGGGGATGTCTGGAAGATCTGGGAATTCGGGCGTTTCGACGCCTATGCCAATTCCGGATTGTCCAGGGAAGAGGTCGATCGCCAGATGGACCTGGCCCAGACCCGGCTGATGGACGATCGCAACCGCGCCTGGATCGCACCGCTGCTGGAGGGTGCCGCCGAGGCCGGGGATGAGGGAATCGTCGCAGCCTTCGGTGCGCTGCACCTGCCCGGAGAGGCGGGGGTCCTGTCGCTGCTGCAGGACGAGGGCTTCACGATCACCCGTCTGGACGGGTGACCGGATCTATTGGCCGTTCAGGACGCCAAGCGCGTGGGCACGGCCCTGTTTCTGATAGGTGATGCGGCTGTCGCCGATCTCGCTGATGGTGCCGCCGTTGATGCGGTCGCCGATGCGCAGCGTCAGCACGCGACCGTTGGACAGGCGGACCAATGCCCGGCTTGCCCGGCCCGCGCCGATCGTGCCGATGATTTGGGTGCTGCTCAGCTGGATCCCGTCCTTGACAGTGGCGCTGGCGGCGGCATTGCCGATGGCGTTCTGCGGGACGGCGGCCATGACCTCGGGCTCGCTGTCGACCTCGGGCGGGCGGTACTGCTGGTTGCGCGACGCTGCGGCCTGCGCCTCGGCCTGGGCCTGGGCGCGGGCGCGGGCTTCGGCCTGGGCGCGGGCCTGAGCCTCGGC